>JBKCDO010000026.1:0-18046 GCA_046304755.1 Flavobacteriales bacterium | reverse complement strand
CGACATCACCGGTAAGGGTAACATCGGTGGAGTTTTCGATGGGTCGAATCCCCGCGACACCATTGAAGAAGTTCGCCTTCTTGCGTTCAGCAAATACAAACAAGGATGCTTTTCCGGGAGTGAATCGAATTTCTGCCGGTTGTTTTATGGTGAGGAATGCAAGTTCTTTCAAGCCTTTATTGGCACCGGCGATGGATGACTCATTGTAGGGAGAGCCTGACTTGAAATCGAGGTAATTACTGATGTAGGTATAAGGAAGCGTTTGGGTTGACTTCAGGTATAAACTATCGAGCACGATGTATGGGCCGGCAGTGAGTGTCGCGAATAGTGATGCTTGCTTGGAATTCCTTCGGCCGCTCACAATCGAAACGCTATCGATCCGCATGGCCGCAAACGGGTAGCCGTTGTTTTCAAGATCGGTGATTTGGCGCAAGGCCGCGCGCCTCACAGTATTCGCACTTAATGGCCCTCGAATAGTTGAACTTTCTGTAAGGCTATCATAGCGCACTGTAATTTCGGATAGGTCATAGAGAGGTCCTTTGTGAAAGGTGCAATGAAGGACAGATGCTTTTCGAACGGTATCCATCGACGCTTGCAAGTATCCGTCGAGCAGAAGCTGATTATACCTTTCTTGAATGAGCGTTGAATAGTTGGAAGTGCTGTCTGCTATGATATCGCGATGGATCTTCCCTTTGGAGTTGATCTCCGTGATGTTAAGTGTGTCACTTTGCTGCGCGCGTAATCCGACAGATAACGACATCCCTATCAGGAATAGATTCAGATATCGGAGCATGATGACTTTGACGGTGATTGAATACGCATGCGCCAACGTTCTTCCAAAGTTGTTATTGCCCTTTTAGTGCTTTCGCAATTGTATCGAAAAGCTCTTGGTTGTCCCATGGTTTAGCAAGGCATTTCGCAAGATTAGAACCTGTGATGGAGTTGATGATTTCTGAGTCAGCATAACCCGTCAGCAGAATACACGTGGTCTTGGGTGATAGTTCTGCCAGCTTGGCAATGAGCTCATGGCCTTTGATTCCGGGCATCATCTGATCGGTGAGTACCAAAGCAATGGGAATACTGCGCGCGATGAAGTCTTCACACAACTCAAACGCTTCTTCGCCGCTTTCAGCAAACTCCAGGATGTAGTCGTTGGCATACTCGCGCATCATCTGCAGTTGCAGGGCGGCAAGAATTGAACGTTCGTCATCGACGCAAATAATGGCTTTTTCCATAGAATTATGCAGCAGTTAAGTGGGTAGGTAGGATAACATGAAATGAAGTGCCGATACCTACTCGGCTTTCATAATAGACTTTGCCGCTGTGGCGCAGGATGATGTTTTTGACGATATCCAAACCAAGTCCGGAACCTTCTCCGATTTTTTTGGTGGAGTAAAAGGCTTCGAAGACGCGCTCGCCAACTTCCTCTGCAATTCCGCAACCGGTGTCGGTGATTGTGACATGAACATTCTTCCCGAGTTGATGCGCCTTTATGGTCAGGTTTCCTTTGAAGTCCATTGCTTGGCAAGCATTGACAATGAGGTTCGTCCAAACTTGTCCGATTTGCTCAACGAAACCAGATAATTGAATGTTTTCCGGCACATCAAGCGTCACGTGAATGCCGTGTTTGATTTGGTTGTGATAGATGGTGAGCACGGTGTCGATGGATTCGCGCAGGTTGTAACTCTCCGGTGTATTGTCTTCGGAGGTGTGCAAATACATTTTGAGCGCTTTGACAATGCGCGAAGCTTTCTCAACCGACGTGAGTGTGGTAGCATTGTTTTTTTGCTCGAGAAATAGAATGTGCAGTGTATCTACAATCAATGGGAAGTTCGGCCCAATGAGCTTTTCAAGTTGTGAGTCGATTGAATAGATATTGATCTGACATAGTTTGGAAGCCAGTAATGAAGCTTGATCTAGGTTAAGTGCACTCAGTTGAGCTTGCAATTGCATCCTTAGAGGCCGTTCTTCCCGGGTTGTCAAAAATTCTTTCTTGACACTATGGCTATCAATGAATGCTAAAAATCCCTGAAGTTCTTCGCGAGTGGAGCTGGCGCATAGTTGAAGAATATTGTTTATAAGATTACGGCCCATTGCATGTGACTCTTGCGCTATGGCCTTTATTGCCCCTAAAGGAGTATTGATTTCGTGCGCTATTCCGGCTGAGAGTTGCCCTAATGCGGCGAGCTTTTCTGACTGAATAAGCATTTGCTGAGTGTCCTTTATTTTAGAATAGTAGCTGGAGTTTTCGTTCACATAGAAAATGACCAAAACAAAAACACCCGTAGAGACAAGAGCAACGTTCATGGTGATCATTGCGACAGAGAAGCTTATGCCATTATTACTTGGGAAAAGCTCGGTAAACGTGGAGTCAAAAATCCCTGAAAAAGCAGTCAGTATAACATAAGTAGTGAGCCAGACTACACTAGTGCGTGTATTGGAGTAGCTCAACGATGCCGCCAATGAAAGCAGCGCCCATAGCATTACACCTCCCGAGGCATAAAAACCTCCCAGGTACCATTGAAAAAGGAATGGTAATAAAAGGCTTATGCCGGTTTGAAAACCTTGTGTGAAACTGAACCATTGGTAACGAGCAAAAAGGGCAATGTTGATTGCCGACAGAATTACGTAACCGACTGGAATCATGGATGGTTCATACTTGCCAAGAACAATGCAGATGCTTCCCCACAAAACACCGCCAAGACTCATCAATATTGCTTCGTAAACCACGAAGCGCTTTTTATTCGCTATAATTCCTTCATCCCCCGGCAAAATGCCAATGCGATTGATGGATGCTATGAGTGGCTTCACCATGCGCGAAAGTTAGGAGATTTGATGAAAGTTGCCGTGAAATTCATAAAAGATTGAAGATGTTCCTGCGGTGCGTGGGTTATTTTTGGATTTAAATCTTTGTTTATGAATGAAGCTCGCGAAACCCTGTATCGACTGGTAAGAGAAAAGGCGGTACTCAAGCAGGATGTCTATCACAACACGTTGCGTGTATTTGCAGATTTAAAAACGGTGTTGGCTGAAACGGCTAAAGACATTTCGGACAATTATGGCGGCAATGATGCCCGGGTGGAATTTCATTTCAGGGATTGTGGCGATTTTCAGGCGGAAATCAAAATCGCCGGTGATGTGCTGGTGTTTTATATGCATACCAACGTTTTTCAATTCGATAAGTCGAACAACCTGTGGAAGAGCAGTTACCTCAAAGACCACGAAGAGAACTCATACGTTGGCATTATCAACGTCTATAATTTTCTGTCCGATTCGTTCAAATACCAGCGCGTTTCGGATGTTGGCTATCTCATCGCACGCATCTTCGTCAACAAAGAAAATCATTTCATGGTGCAAGGGAAACGCCAGCTGGGCTTTCTGTATAACGACTTCCTGAATAGTAAGCTCGATAAGGATGGACTGCGCAGCATCGTCGACAGCGCATTATTATATACGCTGGATTTCGATTTGCTGGCGCCACCTTACGAAAACTTGCAGCAAGTCACAGTAGATGAGATTCAGAGTGTCACTACCAGTACGAATCTAGCCACAGGCAAGCGCATGGGCTTCCGCTTTGGCTTGGATGAGGGAGTGATGTAGTTGATTATTTGTCTATGAATTTTCATGGTACTAATGAATTACCGTGTAAAACCTCAGGGTTGAGTCTGTGATATTTCGGGTATATCCTGTGAAGGTTCAATTTCCGTTGCAACCTATCTGATTTCGATTTTATATTAGCAACCGCGCCTAGCGCCGATTTGCCTAATTAATTAACCAGAACTATGAAATTTTACAACAGCCTATCAGGGCTATTTTTCTTTTGTGCTTTCCTTGCGAGTTATCAAGTTAAAGCACAATATTCCTGCACCACAGCATTGATTATTCAAGGAACGGGCGTCCATTTTGGGAATACCACGGGAGTTGAAAGTGATGGGTTACAAGGTGCTTTTTGTACGACATCGGTCGACTATTCGGGTCAGGTGTGGTATCGGTTTACCCCCACAGCAGCGGGAGTTCTGGAAGTTTCTACCGATGGAGCTTTTACGGATTGGGATACCAAACTCCATGTATTTAGCGGGGTCTGCGGTAACCTCTTATGCGAAGATGGAAATGATGATTTTTTTGGCTTACAGTCATTTGTTTCTGTGCCGGTTATTGGTGGAACAACTTACTTCATCCGTGTGAGTGGCTATAATTACGAGGCCGGCAGCTATCGGCTAGAGGTTAACTATATGCCGGCAGGTGATTTCAGTTATGGATGTAAAGATCAGACGGCGTGCAATTATAATGCAGGCGCGGACTTCGAGGACGGCTCCTGTTGTTATTCCGATTGCAAAGCGATTGTGGTGACGCCAGGGATTTATCCGGCTGAAGTTTATTGGGAGTTGTTTGAAGGCAATAATCTCGTTGTCGCCGCCGGTGGAGCACCTTCCAGTACGACTGCATGCTTGAGTTCTTGCAATTATTCGCTGGCCATGTTTGATAGTTATGGTGATGGCTGGAACGGCGCTAGCTGGAGCCTAATAGACACATATGGACAAACAGAAGTATCGATTTCGATGCAAGCGGGAGATGGTCCGGTGATCGATGAGTTTATTCTGGCATCCTCATGTGAAGGAGTGTTGTCGGGGTGCACGAATCCGGTCGCATGCAACTATGATATCGCCGCTCAGATTGACGATGGCACTTGTTGCTATGGTGAGTGTGATCATATCTATGTCACGGGCGGTTCATGGCCAAATGAGGTTGGATGGATTATCACGGGTGCCGAGTCCGGTGTAATTGCCTCCGCTTTTGCTCCCTCGGCTGCTCCTTATGCAGGCAATATTTGTGTATCCAATCCGGCATGTGATTATACCGTTACAATGTTAGATACCTACGGTGATGGTTGGAATAACGCCACCTACACTATAGCAACGGAGGATGGAACGGTTGAGTCTACCGGCACGTTGTCGGCAGGTTCTTCAGGTTCCAGCCCAGTTTTCAATATGGGCGATCCTGATTATGGCTGTAATAATCCGCAGGCATCAAATTACAATCCTGCTGCCAATTGTACCAACAGTACTTCATGCGTTTACTGTTTCGGAAATAGTGTTCCTTATACGATTTCAGTTGATCTAAGCGAAGTTTCGACTGACTTGCCCATGATCGTAGCGATTTATAATGAATACGGTTTGGAAGTGTTCTATGATGACTTTATTCCGGTGTTTGATCAGGATTACTTTGCCACGGTTTGTTTGGCACCCGGTTGTTATTTTCTCAATTTGGAGTATGGTTTTCCATACCCGGATAATAACGCTTTGATTGCTCCCGGGGTAATTCAGGGCCAACCATCAAACGGCAGAGGAGTTGTTTTCTCAGAAGTTAACTGGACAATTGCCGGCACCAACGGTGTGATTTGGGCTTCGGGAAATGCACTGGGAGCTCATGGATTCAGTGTCAACACATTTGCATGTCCTCTTCCAATTGGACCATTGCAAGCTTCAGCGGCAGCAACTACCTGTAATGGTAATATTGAGTCAATATCCATCGTGGGCATGCCGAACGCCCAGTTACTTATCCGGGATGTGAATTATGGAACGAATGAGGCTTTTTTCCTAGATGCAAGTGGTTACGGCGTTTATTATACAAATCCTGTTTACGGATTTTCTTCATACGAGATCGAATATAATCCACTACCGCAGGAGTGGTTTAATCCGTCGTATGCTTATCCTATCGTTTATATCCAAGGTATCGTGCCACCTACAGCTTCTATTGTTGGTGAAGGAGAAACGATTTGTGAGGGCGATCAGGTAGTTATTACTCTGCAAGGAACTCCGAACTCGGATGCTCGTTATACCATATGGGCCTATGATCTCGATCTCGTATATCAAGTTTTCTCCGGATCCGTTGAATTTGATAACTCCGGTTATGCTTATTTGTATAGTGGTGTTGCTGATGAGTCGCTCAATTACTATTTGGAATCAGTAGCTATTGGCAACTGCCTGAATTCTGATGTTTTTGACAGCTTCTTTATTGCTGTCCAAGATCCGGTTATCACCGAGTACGAGCTTTCAACAACCGCAAATGTTTTTTGTGTTGGAGATGTGATTGAAGCCTCGGTGGATTTTGGTGACCCTGAAAATCCGTGGAATCCGAATAATCCCGATGGCGGGACTCCGGGGTCGAATTATGGTTGGTATCTAATCGAGGATGAAGATACATTGAATGTCAGCTTTAATACGACCGCTTATTCAAATCAGGTCTCCATTAATCTCTCTACTTCGACGCCAGGGAATTATCGATTGGCTGTAATTGAATCCACCGATGCCGGTTGCATTAGTCCTATAGCTGAGTTCCCCATTGAAGTGCGCGAAAATGTTTTGCCTGAGTTTACGGATATCGGACCTTATTGTGTTGGAGAAACAGCGGCGCAATTCCCAAGTGTGTCCTTACAAGGCATCACCGGCAGCTGGTTTCCGGCTCAAGTAACGACGGATTATAGTTTTCTACCTGACTATTATATTACTCCGTCTTACACCTTTACACCGGATGCCGGCCAGTGCGCTTACGGTGCCATCGAAGTGGTACCGGTGATTGACTATGCCAATACGCAGTTAACTGTCAATGGTCCGACAACTTTTTGTGAGGGTGGACAGGTGGTTATTTCAGCTTCAGATGCTCTGTGTTATCGCTGGCTCGGTTACCCCGGTTGCTCATCGAATCCTCAGTTTGTAGCAACTACTTCGGGAACTTACTGGGCGTACGTTGTGAACATATACGATGGTTATGAATGTTCTTCAGCTACTGATGAGGTAGTGGTAACGGTTCTTAATGCGTCAAGCTACTATGCAGACACAGACAACGATGGCTTTGGAAATCCTAATGTGTATATAGAGTCGTGCAACCCGGTACCCGGTTATGTGTCCAACACAAGTGATTGCGATGATACCGATGCTGCTATCAACCCAAGTGCAATAGAAGTATGCGATGGCGTTGATAATGACTGTGATTTTTTAATCGATGAGCTACCTGCAAGTGCCATCGTTGATTGTGACAACAATTGTATTCATGACTCAAACAACAATGGCGTATGCGATGAGAACGAGCAAATCGGATGTACGGATCCAACGGCGTGCAACTATGATTCGAATGCAACAACTGATAATGGTCTTTGTATTGAAGCAGGTTGCAATGTGCCCGACGCGTGTAACTACAATCCGAATGCAGGATGTGATGATGGTTCGTGTGTGTTTCCCGGTTGCACAAATCCGGTGGCTTGTAATTTCGATTCCTCGGCCGGATGCGATGACAGCTCGTGTGAGTTTCCCGGATGTACAAATCCGGTGGCCTGTAATTTCGACTCAACTGCCGGATGCGATGACAGTTCGTGCGAGTTTCCGGGATGTACGGATGCGAATGCGTGCAATTTCAATGCGTCGGCCGGATGCGATGACAGCTCATGCGAGTTTCCGGGCTGCACTGATCCAATAGCTTTGAATTATGATGCTTTGGCCGGCTGCCCCAATAATACTTGCGTTTACGAAGGTCTAGGCGGATGTACCGATGTGATGGCGTGCAATTACAATGCAGCAGCGGACTTCGACAACGGCTCTTGCCAGTATCCTCAAGCCTATTTGGATTGCAATGGAAATTGTATCAACGACAGCAACGCCAATGGTATTTGTGATGAGCAGGAGGGATGCACAGACCCTGCGGCTTGTAATTACGATGCAAGCGCTCTGGGTGATGATGGTTCGTGCACCTACCCACCGGCAAACCTGGACTGTGCGGGCAATTGTTTGAACGATACGGATAATGATGGGGTTTGTGATGAAAATGAAGTAGCCGGCTGCATGATTGAAGCAGCCTGTAATTACGATGCAGCCGCCACGGATGAAAATGGCAGTTGCACCTTTGCAGTCATCGGTTATGATTGCGACGGCAATTGCATTGTGGATACCAACACCAACGGTATTTGCGATCCGGAGGAAGGACTGGGTTGCATGAATGAAGCTGCCTGTAACTATGATCCCAACGCCAACGTCGATAACAGTACCTGTGAGTTCCCCGATTTCGGATATGATTGCCTAGGGAATTGCACGCTGGATAGCGATAACGACGGTGTTTGCGATTTTGATGAAATTCCGGGCTGCACGGATGTTGAAGCTTGTAACTACAATCCGCTAGCTACAGATGAAAACGGCTCGTGCGCGTATCCGCAGTTGTATCTTGATTGTGATGGCTCTTGCATTCATGATGTCGATGGTGATTTGGTGTGCGATGAACTCGAAATCAGTGGATGCACAGATGCTGACGCCTGCAACTACACTGCCGATGCAACGGATGATGATGGCTCGTGTATCACGCAGTTTGAACTGGATCCTATCATTGGCCCGCTGACCGCACTCACCGGTAACAGTTATTCCTATTCCACTTCGATAGTGGAGGGTGCTACTTATGATTGGACGTTTACTCCGAATGCCGATTGTCTGGCTCCTTGTGATGGAGATGCTATAACGGTTACGTTTAATAGCGCAGGTAATTATGCCATTACCGTCATGGCAGTCAACGAAAACTATCCCGCGTGCTCTGATGTTGTAAGCCTTGTTGTAACTGTTGAGGTGCCTCAGCAAGTGACGACCTTAGATGACAAATCGTTCTGCACTGTTTATCCCAACCCTGTAATGCATCAGGCTTTGCTTGAGGTGACTTCAGATTGGCTGGGTTCAACAGCCGAGCTGATTGATGCCACAGGACGTGCGGTGTGGTCAATGAATGTTACGCATGGCGTGACCACCATAGATATGAGCATGCACAGCGCCGGAATCTATTCGCTTACTTTAGTGGCGCCGTTTACAGGTCAGCAAAGGACCTTGCGCGTGATAAAACTATAATACCAACCGATGACCCAGCCGGCCTATCAATTATCCAAACTCTCCTGCTCTTATTCGCACAAGGATGAGGAACGTGTGCTCTATGTAGAAGATCTGATCATACCAAGGGGAAATGTTGTTTTCCTTTTGGGAGCTTCCGGAAGCGGTAAGAGTACCTTGTTGGAGACGTTAGGTTTGATGAATGATACCTTCGCCGATGGGTCGGTGCAGTTTTTTCCACCCGACGGCAATGAGTCCATTCGGTTGGAAGACCTGTGGTATCAAAATGACGCCACCCAGCTTGCGGAGATTCGCCGCAAGTATTATTCATTCATTTTTCAGAACACCAATCTCATGGAGCATTTCACGGCCTATGAGAATATCAGTCTGGCCTCGATGATTCAATCGGAGGCTCCCATTGGTGAATCGATTGATCGTGCCAAAGAGCTGATGGATCGCGTGAATATTCCACAAAGTCAGGTAGGACTTGATACCCTTTCGATGCACTTAAGCGGAGGTCAGCGCCAGCGTGTCACTTTTGTGCGTGCCTTGTTGTCGGAGCATGCGGTGCTTTTTTGCGATGAGCCTACCGGTAATTTGTATGAGCGCAATGCCCATGAATTGATGCGGCTCATTCGCGAATCCATGACGGAGGATAAGACCGTCATTGTGGTCAGCCATGATATTCAGTTGGCCATGAATTTTGCCGACATTATCATCTGCATCAGCAAGGAGGAAGGGGATAAGAGTAGTACCATCATTCCACGAAATGTCTATCGTCGTCGTGACTGGGAAGGGTTGGAAGGCGATGCCCGTGAGCAATTCAAGCGCAAGGTACTTGCGGCGTACGATAAGGTAACCGATTTATACCGCAAGAGTTCAGGCAAGGCAGAGTCGGGTGCTTTTACGCCGTCGTTGCGCTATGGTGCACTCTTTCGCAAGAAAGAAGGAAAGGTTCTTAGTGGCAAGAACCTTCGGAATTGGTGGGTGGTGACAGGCTTGTTGGTATTCACGTTTGTGGCACTGGGTTTTGCCAACGGTGCATTGAATTATCTTGAAACAAAACTCAAGGATCCTTTTGTGATGTGGATGACTATGGCGGTGCCTTCATCCAGAACAGGTATTGGTTCCGGAATTAATGACGTGATTGATGATCTCAATCGGGATGATGTGCGCAGGGATTATAATATTCGCAATGTGCAAGCATACTCGGAAAGGGTATTTCAGTTTCAAACCGAAGCTATGGAACGGCCGCGAAGTTGTCGTGCCCGAACAGTGACTGCGGTGGATAATATTTTAAAGGATGTTTTATCGGCCGACAATCTCATCTTTGGAAGCGATTCCATGGGCTATGAGGATGTTGGTGCAATATGCTCACAAAAACTGCTCAAGGATTTGGGACTTCCCGATACGGCCGGTTTTCTGCCGATGGTCAAGCGAATAAAAAGTACATTAAAAGATTCCGCTGAGTTCATCATTGTTCCAATCCCCATTCGCGCTATTGTGAAAGAATTGCCGGGCAAGTATGATCTGTTGGTGTCTAAGTATTTTCATCAGGTGTATACCGTTGTGGGAGCTTTTGATATTTATGCGAAAAGCCGAATTCAATTTTTCGTGCATGGCGATAAAAAACAAGCAGAGCAATGGGCAGATCATCTTCGGCTGGAACTCGCCAACGTATCCATTGACAGTCTGGAACTCGAAGTCGCGTCGCCCGAGGAACACAGCTTCAGCTGGTTGAAGGGCTATGACGTGGTGGTGGAGTGCTATGGTTTAAAGCGTGATCTGCTGCCTGTTTATGCATTGGGACAGCAGCTGATGGCTGACAATTTCAAACAGCAGGCCGGTCTTGATGTGATGCTCTTTTACACGTTTGATAATTTGAATGAAGCGGTTAAGGATCACCAACTACATGATGCGATTTCCATCAATCTCATTTCGTTGAGTCGCGTGCGTGATTTGCGTGATTACGTGTATACGCAGTACAACAACAGTGATGAGAGTAGCATCATTGAAATTGACATTACGAAGGTTCGCGAGAAAGAGAACTTCAATTTTATGTCTAACATGACGCGCATTATCAGTTGGCTGCTCATCTTTTTCAGCGCGCTCAGTATTGGCCTTTTCCTATTCAATCTGTTGAAGATGCACCTTGCGCGTGTGAAGCCGACGCTGGGCACTTTCAAGGCGTTCGGATTGAAGGACACTGCTATGCGTAATATCTACCTGTTTGTCATTTTGCGGTTTGTCCTCACGGCCATTGCCGTTTCTGTCGGCATTGCCTTTGGGCTTGGCTATGCGTTGGATGTTTTGCTCCACCGTTACATCACTATTGAAGAAGGCATTGAGTATTTCCAAATGGTACATTTCAACACCGTGCTCACGTTGATGATTATTCTCTTAACCACTATTTCCGTGGCGGTCATCACCATCCGCAATCTCTTGCGCCGTTCACCGGGTGATTTGATTTATGGGAGGGGGTAGAGAATTTAAGGAGCTGATATTATCGACTGATGTGACAGTGGATTTTGTGTTTATTAATCAATCCATTGGTTACGGGTATTACCTTCAGAATTATTTATAGGTTTGTTTTCAGGTAGGTTGTTCTGTTTTGTACCTGCGTTTTGTTCGGGGTTTTCGCTTGTTTGAATTGTTTTTTCGCTTTCGTACCTTGATTGAAAAATCTCATCATAGGTGATTCTAATGGCAACGAGCTTTTGATTTTCTACACTGAACCGTATTCCATGGGATGGGTCTTCATCTTCAGCTATGAAATAGCGTATGGGTCCGAAAAAATCCTTTAATTGTTCCGCCGAGCAAGAGGGGAGAAAAATGCGTAAAACGCGTGGGTCATAAAAGCGAAATAGTAACTGTTTTCCTTCCTCTGTTTTTACGATTAAGAATCGGCGGAAATGCTTTTGTATTTCTTCAAATGTGACAGGGGCAACTGCTTGTATATACCACGATTTTCCCCATCCGGATTTTTGAATCAGATGCTGAAAATCCTTGTTATTACTGAAGGTAAAC
This sequence comes from Flavobacteriales bacterium, assembly GCA_046304755.1. Classification (GTDB taxonomy): domain Bacteria; phylum Bacteroidota; class Bacteroidia; order Flavobacteriales_D; family Sanyastnellaceae; genus JAIBBG01. The sequence goes on along the minus strand of JBKCDO010000026.1, from coordinate 6,164 downwards.
AGATAGGGTGCAATTGAACTATATTCTTCTTGTGCAGTTCCTTTATAAAGGGATGTCATTTCCGGATTGAAATGATGTAGGGCATGTATCGATGACTCTCTGGCTTTGGCGGAGTCTACAAGAAGATATTTTTGATCACTCATGTCAAGCATATGTAGTATTCATTTTTCTCATTACGGGAGATTTTAAGTGGGATATTTTTGATGAACGTTTGTTCTTTGTTCAGGAAATATATTACTGAGTGATTTTTATCGTTCAACAACTCTATTAATTTACCATATGAATACAATTGAATAAACTGAGGCTTTACTTGTAATGGCTGCAATTTAAAATCCGAGTCATTTAAAATCTCTTTATACGCTTCAACCATCGATTCTAATTTTTCTTCTGGATTCAGGTAAAAAGCCATTGATATGTGCCTGGCAGAATCTGATAAGATGTTTCTAATAGCGTTTATATTCTTGTCAAGAATAATGTTATAGAAGTCGTTATAAAATTTGAATATCTTCTTTATTTCAATTTCGTTTACATGGATAGAAGAATTGTTATTCCAATTTGGAATGTAATTATTGTGGCTAAGCTCGAACTCTATGGTGTGAATGATTCCATATTTAGTAATGTCGTCCAAAGCATACAATTCCCGCACGTTAATATTGAATAATTCTAGAACATCTACTCCTTCTGGGCTTATTTTTCCGACGGTGACTCCAAATTCGAATAAAAGTTCATCAGTTAGCTCGATTTTGTTTTGTTCAGGCCTTATCATTGCGGTGAAGTTGTTCTTGCCTTCTCTAAGCAGCTGGTTGATAGGGATTTCCGCAAAAAGGCTCCGGCCTTCATGTTCAATGAATATTGGAATGTCATTAATACGAAATTCGAACCTACAGCATTGTATTTTAAAGTTAATATGATAGTAGTTTTTTTTCATCCTATTTACAATTCGATGGTTCCTCTCCCAATATTCGGTTTACGGGCTAGTATTTCAATTGGCTCAAATGGTGCTCCGGTTGTATAGCTGATTGTTTCAGGGTTACCGATAGTCGCAGTTAATATTGCTGATACTATAACTCCGTCGAAGTCGAAAACGAAATCTATTACTTTTTTGTTTCCACTTTCATGTGGACCGGCTATTGTTCCAGTGAAGGCGGCTGTTGCGCCGAGACTGCCCTGAACGATAAACTTTTTTTCAACTCCGAAAGCTACATCGCCACGAACGGTGAAGGAGATTTTTGTTTCGGATTTCAGCGGACCTAATTTTTCCATTCCTACAGTTGGAGCAATTGTTCCTCCCCTATAAGCTAGTGTTTCATTGATAATTATCACAGCAGAAATACTTCCGGAAATACCGAGAACTAATTTGACTTTGCCTAACTTTATGTCTTCGAGCCAATCCTTGAGCTTGGCTAATGTTGGCAGTGTAGCGAGCAGAGCGGCACCTAATAGGTCCACTTCTAAAGTTACTCCGAATAGTGGGTTACAACCCATCACGAGTTGATAGTTGTATCCGCATTTAAATGATTCGTTAACCTCTGACCAACCTCCACTCAATCCAAATGTGATGTTGGGGAATGCAAAATTGACACTCGCGGATTTCGAAATTTTAGATATAATTTTCTGAAATTCGTCGAGACCAACTAAAAGTTTAGATACTTTTTTAATTGGACCCTGTTCAATTTTTTTGACAAAACTTAATTCATGCCCATCAAGTGCAAGTTTGGCAGAAACTGTAACTCCTGGTCCTTTGTCTACGCTAACTAGCTCTGCAACATTTGAGTTATTCGCATTTGAATTTACGACAGTATCAGTTTCGACAATCATGTTCGGAAAATTAGGATCTCTCTCGAGATTTGCGTCAATTGGTTTGCCTATTTCCTTATCGAGCTCAACTATTTCATTTTGAAGTCGCTTAATCTCCTCTTCAATTTCGGCAATATTTTTTTCTCGCTGTGCTATCTCCTTTTTTTCATCTTCGCTCCCATAAATGGCTCGGAGTTCTTGTTTCTTTTTTCTAAGACGCTGTCCTTTTAATTCACGATTAGCAGTTGCTAGAGCAACTTTATGCTTAGACTCATTGGCGTTAACGATACTCTTGAGTTCATCAATTTTTTTTTGATTTGCTGCCTTGTCCTCCGGCTTGATTGTGTTAACATCTTCGGCTTTTTGCTTAGATTCATTAAACTGGTTTACTTTCTCATCAATAGTTGTGATTTTACGTTTCTGCTCCTTTTTAAATCCTATCTCCTGTTTCATTTTTTCGATTACAGGCTGACGAACCGCTCCAACTTTTTCTAAAGGTCCCTCCTGCGCCAGTCTTTCTTCAATCTTTGCGATTTCATTATCAATTTTATTGATTTGCTTTTGTCTTTGATCAGCAGAGCTCTTATCGAAATTATGCGCGTATGATTTTTGGTATAAGCTTATGGAAAAATTATAGTTAATCTGGGCGTTCGGAAAAACAAGAATCTTTAATGGAGACCACTTGTTATTGCACGTGTTAATGTGAAATGTATGTGAATCCGGCTCTAAAAAATAGGGCCACATATATCGAAGGGGATTGGCCAAAAGAGTCCTACTTGGATAGATCTCTAGGGATGTATCAGATTCGCTTATGATTTGATTTCTGAATACAGTCTGCTCTGGATAATACTGCTGGACTTTTGACCAGCTTGATTTGTCGTAGGCAAATACATGCTCTTTGTGATCTCTGCATGGGCCAACAGTACCTCCTAAGTCTATTTTTAATTTGTTTCTATTTGAGATAACAAACATTTTCTGAAATTCGGATTGGCTTAAATCAGCAATGAATGGGCTCAAAGCGTTTTTGCCGATTCTGGTGAAGTCAAAATCGCCAATCATTTGTATTTCGAGCTTAGGGTCTGTATCCTGTGAAAGATTAAAGGATTGCCTAAATTTTGATTTATTCAGTTTTTGTATTTGAGCAGTGGCGACATTACATGGAATATTGGGTTTACTATTGGCATATGGACAACTTTGAATTGAACTATCGCATTGACCTTCTCCAGCTTGTGATTTTAATTTTTTTAACTTGGCAAGGAGCTTCCAATATTCAGGGTCGTTCATGGCGTCATCCATATCGTATCCTCCCATGAAAGCCCACACTGCATTCGATGTGCTTTCTGAGGCATAAATTCCGCGCATAATTTCCAATGCTTCGGCTTCGGGATCATGGATATTATCGGCTTCCATTGCTATTTCTTTTTTAGTAGGTGTTTTTCTAAATATTCGATTTTTGAATCTTCGGGAAGGCTTGGAAATGTTAGGATACTCAATACATCGGAAGGATAGGGAGTAGTTTTCATGGTTTCATATCGAATATTTAAATAGATAAAATGTTCCATGTTTTTTTCCGATTTGATGCCAAACTTTAATCCAAGTTCATAACATCTTTTTATTTCGATAGTAAGGCTGTCCTCGTTTAAATGATTAATTCTGTGTGGGATAATATCTTTTATATAATTAGTAGTTCTTTCGAGGAAAGAATTTCGAATGGTACTATTTATAGATTGAAGTTGATTTTTTGATATTGTCAGCATTATATTCATTGCTTGTTTTCCGCAGCCATCTTCGCACATATTTCACAAAAAGGGGCGCCGCTGTCTGCAGCTTTGGCCATTGTGCTAGTTTGACTTAGCGAATCATTTATTTCCGAATTGATTAATTGTGATAAAAGTGGAAACATGGCCGCGAATGTTCCCATTTGGCTGACGCTTCCGGGACTTACTTCTCCAATAAGCACGGTAGGTAATCCCATGGCTATGGTTCCTCCATGTGCGGTTGTATCTCCCATCCTCGCAGCGGGCTTTCCGCCAATGAGTACTCCTGTGCTGCCTAGGATGATGGAATCCGGAGGCCCTACACATACACACATGTCGCTCATTGTGGCCGCGGGCAAACCACCTATTAGCACGGTAGGAACGCCCGGACCGGTTACCGGTCCACCTACGTGCGGAACAGGAGGAACCCCCGGAGTTACCATTGGACAAACATGCATATCTCCGATTCTAGCGGCAGGCTTTCCCATAATTGATTATTTAGATTTGTAGTAATTTTTTAAGGTTCCCAGGTTCAATTCAATATGAAAACAACTGTTGTTGGTTTCATCCAGAAAATTGGCAATCGGATTGTTTTTGTGCTGCAACAGGGTTTCGCGGAATTTCTTGATGTTAGTGATGCATGAAAAGGGTACATCCACCACATTCATCACTTCAATGTTTACACAATGTTTCGATATCTTCGAAGGACCAACGCGAAGGATTTCTTTATACATCGCCGCGATAATCTCCGATGAGCGTTTGCGCTCTTTGCGCATACGCTCGAAAACTTTGAGGACCTTATCTCCATTACGGCCATAAAGCTTATACTGCGATGGAAGGCCATAGCGAAGACAATTCTCATACATTACCAATGCCTGATCATAGGGTGTGCGAGCTGCACTGGAAATTTGGAGTTTGTGATTGCCGGATTTGTCACCCAGCTCTTTTAAAAAGGCTATGGTTAATTCATGCAGCTTGTCGGCTTTGACGCCGCTGCGGATGGAAATGGTAGTAGTTTCTGCCATGGTGTTGAGAATTTATGTGGATGTATTTAAAGAAAACCTGCGAATGCTGATGAAGCATTCGCAGGTTTGAAATGTTAACGGTTTGAAGGTACTCCGCCCGGACCAACGTACTGCGCCTTACCAAATGCGAGCATCGGCAGGAAAATGATACCTAGTAAAATCAAGCCGACGGTATACAGTCCATCTTTTCCAAAGGAAAGAGAGAGTTGATGCCAGATGATAATCAGTACGATAATGTTCACCACAGGAATTAGCGCCAGAATTACCCACCATGTCGGTTTGCCAATAATCTCAAGCATGACGATGAGGTTGTATATGGGAACGATGGCCGCCCAGCCTGGTTTGCCGGCCTTTTCAAAGAGCTTCATCATACATACGATTTGAAAAATTACTAGTGCAATAATGAAAATCAACATGCCTTCAGTAATAGAAAATGGGCTTGATGATAGAAATATGAGGAATAACATAGTGTGGTTTGGTGTTAAGGTTTCCTAATCGTTTGGCTTTTCGGATTCCGCCTCTGAATGGGTATTAGCGAGCCTTCAGAAGAGCCCGATAAGAATCGCGAAGGAATCAAACCCAAGGAAGCGGCGCTCTTCATTTTCATGTTGATTAATCAACTTCTGATTGAAAATTAACTGCTCGCTACGTTTTCAAGCTTTCGATTCTGCGATTATTATGAAAACGAATTAACTAAAAATCCTTCACACTTGTATACTGTGATTTTCAACGGGTGATTTTTTTTTGGTTCAATCGGGGCAATCCTTACTTTCGGAAATTAAATCTTCACCATGGCCGATATCAACTTCTCCCCCGAACTTAAGAATGTCATTCATATTGCACAGTCGATAGCGAAGGAATATTCCAATCCGCAATTCTCAGGAGCGCATCTCATGCGCGCCCTCATGCACAAGGATGCAGGCTTAATGCAACTCATGATTGACATGGGGAAAGACATTTACTTCATCGAGGAGTGGGCCGATGTGCGCATTGAGTCTTGCGCTAAAGGAAAAGTAGATGACACTGTTCGTGGCGACGATAGCATCGGGCCGGTGATGGAAGAGGCTGATATCATCCGTATGAAAATGGGCAGACAGGCGATTGATCCTGTTTGTGTGCTTGCTGCGTTGACGATTCCGGGCCTAGCGTTTACCTATGATCAGCTGAAAACTTTTCCCATCAAGCAAGACGAGTTGATGAGCGTCGCGGCCGGAAATCAACAAGTGGCCGCAGCCGTGATGCCCGGTTTTGCTCCTCCCGGACAGGAAGCTGCGGCAGGGTCAGGCGCGCTCTTGAAGTTTTGCATTGATAAAACGGAAAAAGCGAAATCAGGGAAAGTGGATGACATCATTGGCCGTGATCGTGAGGTTCGGATGGTAACTGAAATTCTCGGGCGCCGTTCCAAACCGAATGTGATTATTGTAGGTGAGCCCGGCGTTGGAAAGACCGCCCTCGTGGATGGCTTTGCACTGAATATCGCCAACGGAAAGGTTCCGGGAAATCTGGCCAATGCTCGTATTTTCGAACTCGACTTCGGTTCACTGGTTGCGGGAGCCTCGTACAAAGGTGAGGTGGAGGACCGTCT
>JBKCDO010000025.1:0-2035 GCA_046304755.1 Flavobacteriales bacterium | reverse complement strand
GCCGAACCGTATTGATGAGCACACCATCGCGGTATTCGCTCACACAGACGCCAACAACGTAATTCCCCAAAGCAGTTGGCGTGCCTGTAAAATATCCGGTGACCGGATCAATGGTAAATCCACCCATGCTTGTAATAGGATCATTGGCATTAAAGCCACCGGCCCACGAAACAGAGTTAAAAGGTGGCCCATTGGGTGGACTAGGTGCAGGATCATCAGCCGAAGCACCGCTGTAGGGATTACAAAAAGAGTAAGTCAGTTCGTCACCGTCCGGATCAGTTGCGCTGTGATCAAAAAGAAATTCTGAATTAAGACAAAGCGTTAAGGGAGGTAATTCAGAAAAACGTGCAGAACTGTTGTTCCCGCCAAGAGCTGTCACATCGGGAATGGTCGCTACTAAGGTCATTCCTTGCTGGTTAAAAGCCAGATTTTCAATACCATTGGCTCGACAACAACGCTGGTAGGCTATGGTATAACCGCCGGCCAGTGGGGGTAAAGTCAGTGTTATACTGTAGGTGGCTTTTTCAATACAAAGTGTGGGTGGGACGATGTTGCACGGATTAGTCAAATCTCCCGTTAATTGCTCCACCTGAGATTCTACGAAAGGAATCTCAACACTGTCGTAAAAATCACCTCCAACCGTTTCAAAAATCCCTAAAGCTAGGAGGTCATCAAATCCAGTCATATCCGGTTCGCAATTCTTGTAAACAAAAAGTGACACCTCGTACTGGTTATTACCGAGATAGGTGTAAATGATTTCACCGCCAATATTGTGGCCGGCCCTTAGCTCCCAGCTGCACAAGAGCAGCAAAAACAGCCCAAAATGGCGCACACTATAGAGAAGATTTCGAATGGTCAATGGCGGTTGTTTCTTTGGTTCGCGATGTTAAACAGTGCCAAGACACAAAATCTTGGGTTACACTTATCGAAATTACAAACAGTCCAACCTCCTCAAAGGTTGCTTCACTGGTATTACATATTTCTGCGGTATTGCCCTCCCACTTCGAACATGGATTTTGTCAACTGTCCGAGAGAACAGTATTTCACTGCCTCCATAAGTTCAGCAAACATGTTCCGGTTTTGAATGGCAGCTTCCTGTAACTTCCTTAGTTCAACTGTCGATTTCTCTTTTGAGGCGCGATGCAGGTTTTGAAGCATAGTGATTTGGTACTCTTTCTCTTCTTCCGTGGCTCGAATAACTTCTTTGGGTAAAATGGTTGGAGACCCTTTGGACGACAAGAACGTGTTTACGCCGATAATCGGATAATCGCCGTTGTGCTTAAGCGTCTCATAATAAAGACTTTCCTCCTGAATCTTACTACGCTGGTACATGGTTTCCATAGCGCCAAGCACGCCGCCGCGCTCGGTGATGCGGTCAAACTCCATTAGCACGGCTTCTTCCACCAAATCGGTGAGTTCTTCAATAATGAATGATCCCTGCAGCGGATTCTCATTTTTGGCAAGTCCTAATTCACGATTAATAATCAACTGAATCGCCATGGCTCGACGCACACTTTCCTCGGTCGGAGTGGTGATGGCCTCGTCGTAGGCATTGGTGTGCAGCGAGTTACAGTTATCGTAAATCGCATAAAGCGCCTGAAGCGTCGTGCGAATGTCGTTGAAGTCGATCTCCTGAGCGTGCAATGAACGACCACTGGTTTGGATGTGGTATTTCAACATCTGCGCTCGGGCATTAGCCCCATACTTTTTAGCCAGCGCCTTGGACCACAGCCTGCGGGCAACCCGACCTATGACGGCATACTCCGGATCAATACCATTGCTGAAGAAGAACGACAAGTTCGGTCCGAACTCGTTGATATCCATGCCCCGTGAGAGATAGTACTCCACGTAAGTGAACCCATTCGATAAGGTGAAGGCCAATTGCGTGATGGGATTGGCTCCTGCTTCGGCGATATGATAGCCACTGATGGATACTGAGTAGAAATTGCGCACTTTGCGCTCAATGAAATACTCCTGAACGTCACCCATCAACCGCAGGGCAAATTCCGTGGAGAAAATGCAGGTATTCTGTGCC
>JBKCDO010000024.1:0-7289 GCA_046304755.1 Flavobacteriales bacterium | reverse complement strand
GATGCGTATCGTAGAGCGCATTGAAGAACTGGGAGAACAAATGGAACGTGCCATCAGTGAAGCCCAGAGCGCATTCGGCGATGGTTCGGTCTTTATCGAGCGCTACGTTGCCGGCCCGCGTCACATCGAGATTCAAGTGTTGGCTGATAATCACGGCAATGTGGTTTATTTATTCGAGCGCGAATGCAGCATCCAGCGACGTCATCAAAAGGTGGTTGAAGAGGCACCTTCCGCAATTCTGACGCCCGAACTGCGCGAAGCCATGGGCAAAAGCGCTTGTGATGTAGCTCGCAGTTGTAATTATTCCGGCGCCGGCACCGTTGAATTCCTGGTGGATGAAAACCGTAATTACTATTTCCTGGAAATGAATACCCGCCTGCAGGTGGAGCACCCCGTTTCGGAAATGATTACCGGTGTTGATTTGGTGAAAGAACAAATCCGGGTGGCACGCGATGAGCAATTGAGTTTTACGCAAGATGATTTGAAGATCAACGGCCATGCATTGGAAATACGCGTCTATGCCGAGGATCCGGCCAACAACTTCTTACCGGATATTGGCAAACTAGTGACCTACCGTCGCCCTATGGGCCCCGGAGTGCGCGTGGATGACGGTTTTGAGGAAGGTATGGATATTCCGATTTACTACGACCCGATGATTGCCAAACTCATCACGCATGGCAAAGACCGCGAGGAAGCCATTGCGCGTATGGTGAGAGCGATTGATGAATACACCATTACAGGTTGTCAAACAACGCTAGGTTTTTGCCGCTGGGCCATCCAGCATCCCGCTTTCGTGAGTGGTGATTTTGATACGCATTTCGTTAAGAAGTACTTCACCCCGGAGGTGCTAAATAACACTTCAGAGCACGAAATGCTCATCGCAGCGCTGACTGCGGTGCAGTCACTTTCGGCAAAATCCAATGCTGGAGCTGTTACAAGTGGTTCACCGGCAAAGCAAGTTTCGCAGTGGAAGAAGGTGCGACAATAATGAAGTTTGGCCTTTGTTAAAAAAGCCAACCACAAGCAACACAACCCATCAAACTGCCGTATGATTGTGAAAGGGTAATTCCGAAATCATGAGAGCTTTTGTGTTTACAATAGCGCTTTGTTGTGCAAGTGCACTTCATTATGGACAGGTAGATCCATCTTCCGCACCTGTTGCGGAAAATCCCTACGTCATTCTTGACACCCTTATCACGGACTATTATTTCTCGGTTTGGTACACTGATCATGGTGACACCATGGTAAAGGCAACACACTCGCCTATTGAGGTTGCTGTCAGAACCGGAAATCGATTGAAAAAAGTCCAATACGACAAGCTACAGAAAAAAGTCATCAAGACCTATCCCTATGCGAAAGCAGCGGGCGATGTGATGCGCATGTATGAAACACTCTGTTCGCAAATTACAGATGAGCAACAGCAAAAGGCACTCCTCGACCGCGCTGAAAAAACATTGATGAATCAATTCGAAAAAGACCTACGTAACATGACCATTTCGGAAGGTGTCATCCTGGTCAAACTCATCGATCGTCAAACGGGGGCAACCGGCTACGAACTCTTGAGGTCTATGAAAGGCAAATTCTCGGCATTCATGTGGCAAAGCATCGCTCGTGTTTTCGGTCAAAACCTCAAAGATGATTACGACATGAATGGCGAAGACGTCTGGATTGAAAACATCGTAGCTCTCATTGAAGACGGCACCATCCCAGTCGCCGATAAAACCATAGACCCCTTCGGCGTCAACTCACTTGTCACCAGTCACTAGTTCTATTCACTATTCACCATTCACTCCTCAATGCTTGAGCGGACGCTTCTTAATCATTCCTCCGCGCGTATCCTTCACACTGCTCATCACCACAAAGGCATTGTTGGTAATCTTCGCTAACTCAGTATTGAGTTTGCTGATTTCAAGTCGTGTGATGACCGTATAGATAATATCGGCGTCAATCGTTTCCCCCGTTTTTCCGAAGCCGCGTTTTCCTTGATATACTGTTACTCCGCGCCCCATTTTCTGGATAACCATCTCCCGTATTTCATCGGCATGCGGAGAAACAATGGTCACACCAATGTATTCCTCTACGCCTTCAATCAAAAAGTCTAGTGTTTTCGATGCCGCGTAATAGGTAATCATAGAATACAGCGCTATCTCAATCCCCAGAAAATAGGCTGCTACAGAAAAAATGACCACATTGATGATTGCTACAATATCGCCGATGGTCATACCCGTTTTGCGACTGAGGTAAATGGCCAAAACCTCCGTTCCATCAATCACTGCGCCGCCGCGCACTGCGAAACCGATTCCCGAGCCTAAAAACAAACCGCCGAATACGGCGACCAGCAGAGGATCTTGCGTAACATCCGGAAACTCTACAGTGGCCAATACCAATGCAAGAGCCGATATGGCCATCACCGTTTTCATCGCAAACTGCTTTCCCATAATGCGATAACCCAGCACGATGAACGGGATATTCAATGTGATGATAAAAAGCGGCAAGGGCCAACCTGTGAGAATTGAGCATAACAGTGATATGCCGGTTGCTCCACCATCAATGAAATCATTGGTCAATAGAAATCCCTTAAACCCAAATGCTGCAGAGAAAACGCCAAGCGTGATTAAGAATAAGTCTTTGACGAATTGCCGAGCATTAATAAAGACATCCCGATACGCCTTAGCCATGGCAAACGGTGAGAGTTCATCCACATGGCGAGCGCCGGTCACCTTTAATATGGCCCGCACAATTTGTTTACGAAAAATGGAATGCATGTGGCTAAAGTAAGAAACGACATCACATCACTCACAGCAACTCCACATTGAGAATGGCCGATCGCTTTTCTGCGGGCATTTTATCAAAACTGCGCACGAGCATACTCAGCCGTGGATTCTTTAAAAAGAAGTTTCGGTTGGTATGCATGAAGCGCCAGAAAAGCGCATCCCATTGTTCCTGCCAAGGTCCCTTCGCATGATTACTCATCTTCATGAGGTAATTACTTCCACTGATATACGGTTTGGTCGCCATCATGCCACCATCGGCAAATTGACTCATGCCGTAAACATTGGGAACCATCACCCAATCGTACGCATCGATAAAGAATTCCATGAACCAGCGGTACACTTCATCGGGATGATATTCATTGAGCAGCATAAAATTCCCCATGACCATCAGTCGCTCGATGTGATGACAATAGCCCGTTTCACGCACCTTTCGAATCGTATCATCCACCGGCTCAATTCCTGTGGTGCCTTTCCACAGCGCATCCGGAATTGGGCGATTAAAACCCCAAAAGTTGCGGGTGCGCTCTTCCCTACCCCGCCAGAGATACACCATTCGGATGTACTCGCGCCAGCCCATCACCTGGCGAATGAATCCCTCCAACGAGTTCAAGGGAACATCGTGCTTTTCCGCATAATGCAACGTAGCCGCCACCACCTCGTTTGGGGTGAGCAGCCCGATATTCAGCATGGGAGTCAGCACGCTGTGATGAAGCACCAATTCATCCTTAACAATCGCATCCTCGTACTCTCCAAACTCAACGAATCGCTTTTCTAAAAAATCACCAAGCCATTGCCTTGCTTCCGAGCGGTTAATCGGATAGCGAAACTCCCCCAGCGGCAGGTCATAAGGATTATCAAAAGCTCCGCGGACATAAGCGCAAGCCTCTTCCCACATCACATCAGTTGGAAGTGCATTCAACTTGGGAGGCTGTTTACCCTTCGGGTACTTCTTACGATTATCGGCATCAAACGACCACTGACCTCCCAGGGGCTGGCCTGCCTCGTCCACCAAGACTTGATGCTTGAGGCGCTGTTGCTTATAAAAGTCGGCGTGAAACAACCGCTTCTTCTCCTTGCTGTAGCGCATAACCTCCTCGGCTGTTTCCATGAACATGGGTGAAGGATGAATCGTAAGCGTGATATTATGCTGAACCGCGGCAGTATTCATTCTACGCGACAACCAATCATCGACGACATCATAGGTATGAACTTCCCGAATGCCCTGTGCGGCCAACAATGAAAAGAGCCGACGAACATCGGAGTGTTCGTCGGCGCTTTCAATATAGTTGACCAATCTTCCGGCTTGAGTCAATTCCCGCTCATACACCTTCATCGTTGCGCGATGGTAAGCCCGCTTTAACGGATGAAAGTTGAACTGGCGGAAAAACAAGTGCTCCTCAATTATCCAATAAGTAGCACCTTCGCTAGTGATGGGATGTTCAAACAGTTGATGGGGAAATACGAGAATGGCCTTCATGATTTGCTGCGATGCGCCCGGCAATGATCACTGCAATACTTCACCTCTTCCCACACGCGCTCCCACTTTTTGCGCCATGTAAACGGTCGACCGCACACAAGGCACACTTTCTCCGGCAAGTTTTGCTTCTTAACTCCTCGCATCGCCATACCAAACAATCGAGGCCGCCAAAAGTTATTCGCCTATCGTTTACTGAATTTGCCCGAATACAACCACTGCGTTCCCTGAATTTCATACACATATTGTCCGGATGGAATATCCTCGAGCGGAACGCGCAACACCGATCCCGCCTGATGAAAATTCAGCTGCTTCACTCGCGCGCCCGACTCATCATACATGGTCAGTAGGACATCTCCTGTAAACCCTTCGGGAAGGGGCACATGAATTAAGGCCACTGCCGGGTTGGGATAGGGCGGCTTGATATTCATCTTTGAATCAGATGAAACGAAAAGCGGCTGAGAACTCATTTGTAAATTGTCGATATAAAGGGTGCTTCCGGGCGTCGCTTCATCGAAAGGATAAGCCGTTGAACTCAATTGTAAACGCAACGTATCAGGCTCTTCGTTGAGGGTTATCGGCACCTCAAAGTATGTCCATTCATTTGTCGGGTAGAATTGATAATAAACCCCACCCAGACTGACATTTCCATGCAACATTTCCAACACCAGCAAACCGGCATCCTCTCCATCCGACATGTATTTATAATAGCCGCTGATGGTATCATGAATTTGTGCGTAAGGCAATCCACCCAACCACTCACCGCTCTCATTCATATCACCGGTGCGCACGCCGGAAGAATGCACGTGCCCGTCACCATCCGACCATGAGGTCATTCTCACAGCATGTTCGCCAAACGGTGTATCCGGCGACCAATCCATATCGCGCCCTTCCACCTTCCAACCTTGTGCATGGTGTAAATCGTGCGCCTCCCAAAAATCCATATCGGCATTGGGCAACTGCTCTGTGATGAATCGCCCTGTAAAGGCCAGATTATCCAGGTCTAAATAGCTGCCCGTTTGCATAACCTGCTCGTTGAGTACATTGCTCGATGCCGCAGCGAATATGACGGTGTCAGGAGTTTCATTCACTGCCAACAAATATTCAAAGGGATGCCAGGTAGATTGCTCCCCGTGGATTTTGAAAATATGCTGATTGATGACAAAGCCTTCCTTCTTAAAGGTCACAACAATCAGCGCCGTATCATTATACAACGTATGATAACGCATATACCCTGTCAGGTAGGTTGGACGCTCGTGGTATGGAATTCCTCCTTGACCGGCCACAGGATCACCATTGGTATTGCTGATGTAACCGGGTAAGACACGACCGTCCTCACCATCGGTCATCATGCGCACACCGTGCCCCAAAGCGGAAATGCCCTGCACAGGGACAACCGTTATCCATTCGTTTTTATGAATGGATTCTACATTCGATGTCATCCATTGAGCCGGCTCCATAAAATGGAAATTCGTCCAATGCTCAAAATCGCCATTGGGTATGCTCTGCGCGTTACCCAAGGCACTCAACACAACAAAAAGAAATAGGATAGTAATCTGTTTCATGGCAGTAATATTTAGGAAACAAGACTACCACTTTCGATAGGCCGTAAAAAAGAAAACCCCTCACCTTTAGAGGTGAGAGGCATCAGTATGTACAGTGATGAAAGCGCTACTGTTACTTGATAGAAGCTTCTACTTCCATCGGGTCACTGCCGGCAGAAAAGGCCTTGAGCCACTCACCGGTAGGAGAAATAAGCACCTTGTGGAAATTCCACTCCACTTTGTCATCCGATACACCGTTGGCATCCTTGTTCATCAGCCACGTATATACAGGGTGTTGGTTATTACCTTTAACATCCAGTTTGGATGCCAGTGGAAATGTTACACCATAGTTCTTCGTACAAAACTCCTGAATCTCGCTTTCACTGCCGGGTTCTTGACCGAGGAATTGATTGCAAGGGAATCCGATGATCACCAGCTTATCCTTGTGCTTCTCGTAAAGCGCCTCCAGTTTCGTGTACTGCGGTGTGTGTCCACACTTGCTGGCCACATTCACACACAACACGTATTTGCCTTTGTAATCAGCCATGCTGACCGATTTTCCATTAATATCAGTGTAGGATAAATCGTAGAAGGATTTTGGAGTAGAGGCAATCATGGCTGCTTTTTTTTCGGGGGTTACTTTATTTCTGAAGCTGTAAGCCACCGCTGCTGATGCGATGATGGCTAAAATGACAATCGCTGTTTTCATGTTGATTTGCTGATTTGGATAGAAAACATATGGCCCTGCAATTGGTTCACTGGGGGCAAAAATGAGCTAGGCACCTACCCATCGAATTTCAGGATCTCTTCGCCACCACGTCAGTTGGCGCTTGGCAAAATTGCGCGTGTGTTGTTGAATTTTAGAGACCGCTTCATCCAGTGAACAAGCGCCGTCCAAGTATTCAAACAGTTCCTTATATCCCACCGTATTTAATGCAGGAAGATGTCTGTATGGGATAAGTGATTTTACTTCCGAAAGCAAGCCTGCCTCCATCATGGCTAATACACGCTCATCGATTCGACAGTAGAGCCTTTCGCGGGGCATTTCAAGCCCAATTTTCTCTACTGCAAAATCTCTGGGCTTCGAAAGGGATTTCCGCAACTCAGAATATTTCCGGCCCGAAACTTCGCACACTTCCAGCGCTCGTATGAGGCGATGTGGATTTTGTAGATCGACTTGAGTATAATATTCGGGATCGACTTGCTTGAGCTCGCTCTGCAGGTCTTCAATGCCATTTTGCTTAAAGCGATCCGACCATCGCTCGCGCACATTGCGATCTTTGGGCAACTCATCCAATCCATTGACTAGCGCATCGACATAAAGCATGCTTCCACCACAACACACAACAGTAGTATAGCGCTGAAAAAGTTGCTCTAACGTGTCCAGTGCTTCTCGCTCATAACGACCGGCGCTGTAATCATCCTCAATGGAGGCAGTCGCTATGAAATGATGGGGAACAGCGCTCAACTCAACCAAACTTGGACGCGCCGCACCGA
>JBKCDO010000023.1:0-19108 GCA_046304755.1 Flavobacteriales bacterium | reverse complement strand
AACAAGCGCGACCTGATGCAATTCCCTTCGCTGGGAAGAGCAGATTTGGTATATCCGAAAATGCCGACCATTCAGCATCCCGCATTTCGAAAAGACACCGCGGTTTTTGATGAGGTGAAGAAAAAGGATGTACTGCTGCACTTCCCCTATCACGACTTTACGCATACTGTGGATTTACTGCGTGAGGCGGCTATCGACCCGGATGTGCGAACAATTCGAATTACACTCTATCGAGTCGCTAAAAACTCCCAGATCATTCATGCCTTAATCAACGCTGCCCGAAATGGCAAGCGCGTAACGGCGCTCGTTGAACTGCAGGCGCGTTTTGATGAGGAGCACAATATTAAAATTACCCGCCAACTGACCGAAGCCGGCGTGCGCGTGATTCCGGGTGTACAAGGATTGAAAGTACACTGCAAACTGATTCTGATTTCGCGCAGAGAATCGGCAAGAACAGTGCGCTATGTTTTTGCCGGCACAGGCAATTTCAATGAACGCACCGCGCGCATGTACACCGACCATGCGCTTATTACCTGCAACAAGGAACTGGGCGACGAAGTGCGCAAGCTCTTTGAATTTTTCGAAAGCAACTTTGTGCGCACCGTTCACCGCCAACTGATTGTTTCGCCATTCAATACCCGACGTAAATTCACTGATTTGATCAACAGTGAAATTGAGCGTGCGGAAAAAGGCGAGCCCGCCTGGATCACATTGAAGTTAAATAATCTGGTGGATGCAAGCTTGATTCGGAAACTGTATGATGCTTCGCAAGCGGGGGTGAAGGTGAAACTCATCGTGCGTGGGATTTGTTCTTTGATACCGGGTATTGCCGGTAAAAGTGAACACATCGAAGTCATCCACATCATCGGCCGCTACCTTGAGCATAGTCGCATTCTTGCGTTTTGCAACGGAGGAAAACCACTCTATTACCTCACCAGCGCCGACTGGATGGTTCGAAACATCGAACATCGCATTGAGGTCAGTATACCAATCCTGGATGAAGACATTCAAATGGAATTGCAGCGTTATTTGGAAGTTCAAACAGCTGCCGATAAAAAAATGCGCACCAAGGGAAGTGTTAAACAGACATTCGTTGCTGTCCAAGATGCCGTTTATGCCGCAATCAAAACCAACAAATAACCTTTGAGTCGTTGAAAATCGCCGCTATTGACATAGGCTCCAATGCCATCCGACTGTTAATCGAAGAAGTGCACAGACACGACAATCAATGGCGCATTGATAAAGTTTCACTGACTCGCGTTCCGGTTCGCTTAGGGGATGACGTTTTTCGCACCGGTAAGATTTCCGATGAGAAACTGCGCCAACTCGTAAAAACGATGCGCGCCTTCTGGTACCTCATGGATGTTCATCAAGTTGAAATGTTCCGCGTCTGTGCGACTTCGGCGATGCGCGAAGCCAAAAACAGGAAGAAGGTGATTGAAACTGTGGAGCGCGAGGCGAATTTCCGCATTGAGATTCTTAGCGGAGAGATGGAGGCACAACTCATCTTCAAGAACTACTTCCAACAGAATTTAAACTCCAAAGGCAATTATGTTTACCTTGATGTTGGTGGTGGTAGCACCGAAATTACGCTCATCAACAAGGGCCAGAGGGTAAAAGGCCAGTCGTTCGATTTGGGGACTGTCAGAGCGCTGGCCAATGGCATTAATCCTACCGTTTGGCAGGAGGTTCAAAAATGGCTCAAAACGCTAAAGACCTCTACCAACAAACGTATTGCTATCGGAACCGGAGGTAACATCAATACGCTGTTCAAACTTCAGGGTAAAAAACCCAATGAATTGCTCACGCTGGAAGAATTGAAAAACCTTTACAAAACACTGCTGCCGCTATCGGTTGAGGAACGTATATTCAGATTTAAGCTTCGGCCGGATCGCGCAGATGTTATCATCCCCGCTTGTGAGATTTACATCAAAATGCTTCAATTAGCCGGCATCAAGGAAATGCTAGTTCCCAAAATCGGACTATCCGATGGAATGATACTGGACATGATTGAGCAAATTCCAATCGACTAAGGGAATCTACAGTTAGTTCACTTAAATTCGCGCGTACATAATTCGTGAACATCCTGCCATGCGGAAGATTCTTTTTGGTTTTATCGTATTGACGACATGCTGTCATTTTTCGTTGAACGCTCAGGTGTATGGTGAGCCTGTAGTTGTTTGGGACTTTGCCTCCGGTATTCCACAAGACTGGATTATCGGAATTAATAGCACAACCGACTTAGCCCAATGGGAATACCGTGGACCCAATACCACTCCCGGAATTAATACTGGAGCTCGCGGCTCCTGCGCAGCAATTGCAGCCCCCATTAACTCGCTCACTCGAGAAAACGGCTTTGTCATTTTCGACGGAAATTATTGGGATGATGCAGGCAATACATGCGGGGCCGGTTTGGGATCCGGAGTCGACCCTGCTCCGCACACTGCCTGGCTAACAACCAATGCAATCGACTTTACAGAAGTCAATTCCGCTGTGCTCACCTTCCAGCAGCAGTACCGCCATTTTCAAGCAACAACCAAAGTTCAAATTTCCACCGACGGTGGAACCACATGGACAGACATTCTTTCCAATCCGGGCGTGCAGTCCGGTAATTCGGAATGGAAGTCTATCAATATTTCACAATGGGCAGCAAACCAATCCTCAGTTCAATTCAAGTTCATTTATCAAGGAACATATTATTGGTGGCTGTTGGATGACATTGCTGTATACATCCCGAATGAAAACGATTTGTTGCTGACCGATGTTGCATTCACTGCGAACCCGGATGTGAACGGTCTTCCATCTGTTCTCAATTTGGAGTACAATCAATACCCTTCGCTGCTTTTACCTAACCTGAACTTTAGCGCGGCAGGGTTAAATGTTGGGTCACAGGTCCAGACAGGTGTTGTCTTGAATACCAGAATTATCAAAGACGCGAACACCGAAGTGTATAATCAGACCAGCGCTTCGCAGTCAGTCAATCCCAATGCAACCGTTTCACTGAACATTCCCACTGCGTTCATGCCGAACACCGGGGTTGGCCAATACCAAGTTTACTATCAACTTGAACAAGACGCCATCGATGAGTCGCCGAACAATAATGCCGATAGTCTGGACTTCGAGATTACTCCCTTCACGTATGCCAAGGATGAGGGGCCCATGGAAGATAGCTTTGTACCGGATAATTTATATGGACAATACCTGGGAGCATTCGGTAATTTCTTCAATAACCCGGCGACCAATCGCTATTGCCACAGCATACAAGTTGGTATTGCCGAGGGAACTGCTGTTGGGAAACAAATCCGAGGTGTTGTTTATGATGTGGATTACGATTCACTCTTAGCCGTTACACCCGTTTATGAAGTTAACTATGCCGATTTGAATGAGGTTGGTGAAGAACGCATGATGTACCTCGATTTTGAGCAGCCCTTTCAACTGAAAGGAGATAGCACCTACCTCATGCTGGTTCAGGAAATCGACTCAGTTCAACCATTTTTGGTGGCACGAAGCGGCAAAAGCTATGGAGAATCATCGCTGGTGCGCTATACCAATATCAACGCATCGTTGATCAGCGCGAAGTCCTTTCAAGTCAGATTGAGTCTATTCGCACAAAATGCGACACCCGGCTGCACCGATGCAACTGCCCTGAATTACGAATCACTCGCGAGCGTTGATGACGGATCATGCCGTTATGCCGGTTGCACCAACGAGGATGCAGATAACTTTGATCCACTGGCGAATTTCGATAATGGAACGTGCGCCGTTGGCGGCTGCCGGGATACGGCTGCGGTAAACTACAACCCTTTTGCAACCTATGACAACGGTTCCTGCAGCTTCCCCGGTTGCACCGCCCAAAACGCATTGAACTTCGACCCCGTTGCCAATGCAGACGACGGCAGTTGCCGCTTCCTGTTTACAGCCATCGAAGCATCTGATATTTCAGGTTGTCCTCCACTCACGTTTAGCATTCGCAACAACAATACGGTTGCGTCTGTCACGGGCTGTTCTTACAGCATCAATGGAACCGAATTTTCGAATTCATGTGATAGTCTCATTTCATACACGTTAAGCGTGCCCGGCAGCTATACGTTGAACTACACCATCAGCGTTGGTGCAATTGATGCTGATACCACCATCACTATTGAAGTTCTTCCTGAACCTTCAGCACCAATTTTAAATTACAATACTTCCACGCAAGAAATCCAATGCACCAACTGCTCGAATGTGACCTATAACTGGTCATTCGATGGAAATGAACTGCCCAACGAAGATGGCAACTCAATCGGAATTGATCTTTTCGGACAAACTCAGAACGGTGTTTACACGCTTGCTATCGTTAACAATGCCGGTTGCGGCGGCAATGTGGCTTCTATTGAAATTCTGGAACCAACCCTGATCACCAATGACGCCGCAGGCTGCTCTCCGCTCTCGGTATACCTGAGTAATGGAACGGACACCATCAGCGGAATGGTCTGTGTGCTGGAAACCGGAATCTCCACACTCGAAAACTTCCAAACAGGCGCAGAGGTGGTGTATGAAACACCCGGTAGTTATAGTGCAATTCTCACGTGCAGTGGAGCGACAACCACCAACAGTGACACGCTTGAAATTGAAGTTTATGAACCGTTCACCCCAACCCTAATCATTGATGAAGTCAATGGAGTCGTATTCTGCACCAATTGTGATATGGCCGAAAATATTGTTTGGAATATTGACGGGGCGATTACCATTGGTGGAAATTACCAACCCCTCGGCGGCGATATCTATCAGCTTCAAGCTTCAAACGCGGGTGGTTGCGGAGGCAGCACGCTGCTCATCGTCAATAGTATCGGTGAAGAAGATGCGCTCGAAGAAATTGCCATTTTCCCAAATCCTTGCTCCGACCTATGCACGGTTACTTCAGCGAAAGCGATCGATTTAACGGTTACCGACATGACGGGTAAAATCATCTATTCAAACCGCTCAGCGCTAACCAAACACACGTTGGAGCTGAATAGCTGGGCATCCGGCACCTACACGTTAGTTATGAATAATGGCCACCAACAAACAACACGAACACTCATTGTACTTCCCAAGTAAAAGTTGGCACAGTTTTGGCCAAACGCGTTCGGCTCTGTTAAAGTTTGGTTAAGCAAGCGATTGCTGAAGAACGAAAACAGTTACCTTTGAAATAAGCTAATCAATTATTCAATTACAGTAATTCAATGAAAAAAGTATTCCTTTCGCTCGCAATCACGCTCGGCGTATTTGCAGCTGCATCTGCTCAAACACCTGTTGCTACCGGTCCGGCAATCGCCGTTGACAAAGACGTTCACGATTACGGAGATGTTCCTTTCGCCGGTGATGGCACTTGTGAATTCAAAGTAACCAACACCGGTAACGAGCCGCTCATCATGAGTAAGTGCAAAGGTTCTTGCGGTTGCACGGTTCCAAAGTGCGATCCTAATCCAATTTTACCGGGTGAAAGCTCTGTGATTACCGTGAAGTACGACACCAAGCGTCCTGGTCCAATCAATAAGTCTGTAACCATCAACTCCAATGCTACTAATGAACCTGTAAAGGTTGTACGTATTAAAGGAAATGTTGGTCCTGACCCAAATGCTGCACCAAGCGGAGCACCTGAAAAAGCTCCTGCAGGCGCTCCTGCCGGTGGCAACTAATCCAACGAAATCATCAAACTTCCGCTTCCTGGGCGGAAGTTTTTTATGCTATAAATCTCACACAACATGAAAAAAATTCTCTTCTGCCTCTCTTTGGCAATGACAACAGCACTTAGTGCCTTTGCACAACCTGAATTGGTTACGGGTCCTGCCCTAACCCTCGACAAAGAAACCCACGACTACGGTGACATCGCTTTCGATGCGAACGGTGCTTGCCAGTTCAAGGTGACTAATACCGGAACGGAACCATTGATTCTCTCCGGTTGCCAGGGTTCATGTGGATGCACAGTTCCTAAGTGTGATCCTAATCCGATCGCCCCGGGCGCAACATCTTTCATCGATGTGAAATACGATACCAAGCGTCCCGGTCCTTTTCAAAAATCTGTGACTATTAACTCGAATGCAGTAAACGCACCTGTGAAGGTGGTCACTATCAAAGGAAACGTTGGACCTGATCCGGCGTCTATCCCAAGCGGTGCTCCTGAGAAAGCGCCTATTGGTGCTCCGGTAAAACAATAAAAGATAAGCTTATCCATGCGAAAAGGCCACCTTCGGGTGGCCTTTTTCATTTGTGAATGTATCAATCAGATTGAAGCTAATTCAATGCTAGAATAGCTACCTGAAAAACGCTTGGATCAATGATGCCCACTTACGAGTTCAGCAATTTGCGATGATGAGCATTAAGCCAAGAGCAGCGCACAAACTATAGGTGACCAATTCGATAATCACATTCACCCGCGAAATAACAATTGCGGCGCATTTAGTCCAATGCTTGTATTTGCAGATCACCACAAAAGAAACTCCTCAATAAATTGGAGGAAGCCCTCATCTCAACCAAAAAAAAAGGCCGTCTCAAAGTGAGACGGCCTCATTTATTTCAATTCCGAAAAACGATTAGATGCGTTGAACGCGAATCGTCTGGATGTTGTTAGCGCTTTGGATTTTGATGGTGTACATACCACGTGGCATTGCAGTCATGTCCAAGAGTGTTGTAGAAGCCATTGGATTCATTGTCATCACGCGCTTTCCGGTAATGTCGAATACTTCAATCAGGCTTACCACTGCACCTTGAGCGTTAGTGATTGTGAACAAACCTTCAGAAGGGTTAGGATACACAACAAACGTTGTTTCAACCTCGATTACTGAAACTTCACCTTCACAGATACACGCTGAATTGTATACATCATTGATGGTGTTTGCATTACCATCATCACAAGGGTCACCTACAGAGTAGCAAGAACCATCATCCACTGTAGCAGCGCTATTGTAGTTGCAAGCACCCACTTCCGTGCAACCCGCTACTGCCGTAGCTGAGCAATTACAGTCAGCATCATAGATTTCACCTGTTGTGTTTGGATCTCCATCATCGCATGGATCAGCAGGGAATGCGCATGTGCCATTATCTACTGTGGCCAAGGCATTGTAGTTACACGCGATCATATCCATGCAACCACCCACTGCTGTTGCTGAGCATTCACAGTTTGAGTCATAGATTTCACCGGTAGTGTTTGGATCACCATCGTCGCAAGGCTCACCCGGGAAGACGCATGTGCCATCATCGATATTGGCCTCCATGTTATAGTTACATGCTGTAGACACCGTGCAACCTGCTACGGGCATAGAACAACCACAGTTGCTATCATAAATCTCACCCATGGTGTTTGGGTCGCCATCATCACAAGGATCACCAGGGAAAACGCAAGAGAAATCTTCAATATCCGCATCAGGGTTGTAGTTACAAGCTTCCATCGCCGTGCAACCAGAAATCAATTCGCAAGGGCTACCGGGCAATTGAAGTGCACACATGATACGCGGAGCTGCGTAGCCCTGGATGGTATCGATAAAGGTGCGTGCCTTCGTTGCAGACATATCGGGGTTGGTTTGTAGACCATTGGCATTAGCCGTAGAGTCAACCAATTCCGGATTCCACCAATCCCATGGGCTTGAGTCGTAAAGATTAGCCCCACCACGAACGATAGGATATAATCCGTAGTAACCGCCATTATTGGCATTCGCAGCATTGGTATAAGCCATTCCAGGCTCCCAAGTTTCAGCATTCAGGAAAACGTCATTATTACTAAATGCGTAAGCCATTTGCTGTACCCCATAAGAACCCGTTACCTCAACTACTTGTTCCATTGTTGTCGGAACGATTACAGTTCCAACATTGTATGGTGCAAAAGGATCTGTTACAGAATGGAAAGAAATCATCGGAGCAGAAGAGTCTTCCAACCATGAGATATCACCCATTGCACCGCCCATATTCACCATAACGTTGAATGCACTGGAGTATCCTTCGTGATTCGGGTAACACAGTGTATCATTATTCTGAGGATTAATACCTACAGCAGTACCATCAGCGTTTCCGTTTATTTGTTCAACGACCATAGGAATTGGACCTGTTCCGAATGGATCCCAATTGAATTTAGGAATCATAGCAATATCCTCTAACCAATTATCGAGTGTTGAAGCTGCGAATGCAATGTAGCCGCCTGTACCTTGACCCCACACAGCAACTTTCGAATCATCAATACCATAAGGATTTTGCATTTCCGCAACGCTGCGGCGCATGTATCGAACGGCAGTTCTGCAGTCTTGAACACCGCGGTAGGCTGCGTTAATCAGCGTGTAAGTTCTTTCAGGCTGTGTTGTTGCCAACGGGTTCCATCCTAAGCGGTAGTCGCAAGAAGCCACCACGTATCCCATGCGGGCAAAGCGCGAACAAATTTCCACTACTGAGCTATCGGTTCGGGTACCGCCCGTGCCACCATTGAGTGGGTAAGGGAGGAAGTTACCCGTATGAAAATAGAGGATTACGGGACGATTGGTCTCGGTATCACCGGCCGGTTGGTAAATATCCATTTTCAGTGCTTCGGGTACAGCCTCGTTCAACACGGAGTAATAGAGCACCGTGGCATTCATACCATAAGTAACGTTTGTTGTTACTTCGACATCTGAAAAGATTTCCTCGAGATAACGCTGAGCCGTAGCAGGCACAACCGACATCGCGAGGAGACACATCATGAGGTAGATTTTTCTCATCACATAAAGATTTAGTTAGTAAAATTGTTTCCTGACGAAAATAAGCATGCGATCGTCAACTCACCAAAGCCTTCGTCGAGTTATTCACAGTTCGTAGCTTAATGAGAGATAAGCCAATCGACCGATACGAGGACCACCGTAGGTCTGGATGTTCATTTTGTTGAGCAAATTGGAACATCCAAGTTTGATAGTCACGTGCGATTTTACCAGCAGCGCATTGACCTGTGCATCGATAAGGTCATAAGAAGGCACTAATCCCGTAAACTGAGGGCTTCCTTCAAAGACAAAACCTTGAATCCATTTGTAATTGGCACCCATTCCCCACTTCACACTTGGAGCCTCATCAAAGCCGTATTCTCGAATAGTAAAGCCAACATTGTACTTATGCTCCGGAGTATTGAATGCAGGAATAATCGGATCCTGCTGATCGGTCTTCACCAGTTTGTTCCAACTGTAATTACCATTCAAGATTACATGATCGGTTAGGAAATAATTGAGGCCTACGCTTGCACCTTGAGTGCGCACTTCGTTTGTTGAATTGGCTGCGTAGCGATAGGCATCCACATTTCGGGGTAAGCCGGTGTTTGAATTATCAAACTCAATGTCCAGCCCAATGACATAGCCAATGAAGTTTGTGTACGAACTGAAATAATAGCTCCCATCAACAAACAAATTATTGCCAAAGGAACCGCGGTAGCCGGCTTCTATGGTTCGCACTTGCTCAGGTCGGATGGGATTTACCGAGAAATACGCGAGCGTATCGCGATTCAAACTATTTCTGAAATCCAACCAACTATCCAACGTGACAAGGCTATCTACACCGGTAAGGTTACCGCTCAGCGTTGCCGGTCCCACATTGAGGTAGAGGTATTGGTCAGCCAACGTCGGATTGCGCAATGCACTGGAGAAGGAGACCCGCGCATAATGATTCTTTTTTGGTTGAAAGACCAAGCTGGCCGCAGGAGAAAACACGTAGTCAAAGTTCTGATTCTTATCCACGCGAGCGGTCACCTGCGCAATGAGTTTATCCTCGAGCATTTTCTCTTCAATGCCTGAATATAACCCAAACTCGCTGTTGGTGATGCGTGTTCCCGCGGTGTCGCTGAAAATAGTTCCATCACTATTGGGGGTATACAATCGATAATTTCCGCCTACACGCAAGCGGTCTAAGTGCTGAAAGCTGAACTGCTTTTCGCCATGCACATGATACAAAGCCGATCGATCAAAGAAGCGCGTGCCTCCTTCCCCCTCATTGTTCTTTAGCGAAGTAATGCGGTTAAAAGCCTCATTGAAACGGGCAGAGCCCGGAGCGAAAAACCCAAGTGTGTCGATTCCAATGATTCCTGCATTCCCCGCATTAGTCCATTGCTCAACCATTCCGTGCCAGCGTGAAAGCGAGTCATTATACTCAGCGAGCCAAGCCTGTTGACCTTCATAGTCATAGGGTAGCCAAAGGGTCGCAGGATCACCATTCCAATTAGGATTCATGACCAATCCCGGATAGCCTAATCCATCGATGCGATCATCAATGCTGTCTTGCCAATAACGGATGTAAACCTTCGCCCAATCCTCATCGGAGCGAGCCTCCTCTTGCAAGCGCAAAGAGGTCGCATAGGGATCATAACTCTTGCCGGCATCCTCACGCGTAGCATAGACCCGAATGAAGAAATCATCCTTTTTTCTGAATTCAATGCGGTTCTGCATGAAGAAAATATCGCGTAAACGGAAGCGGTTATCGCCTTGATAAACGGTGGTACCATTGCCCACATTGGTTGCGAGGACAAGTTCAGGAGAATCGTAATCCTTATCCGGACGAACTCGCCAGTGCAAGGCCGCATTGGCTTTGAAGTTTTTGGTGTCATAATCCAAAACATCCGACTCCCTATAGCCTGTGCGGTAGAAAGTGCCGATTCCACGATAGGTCCAAGGTGTTGCATCGCTCAAGTCCATGGCCGGGAAATACTCGTCACCATAGATATTCACAGCATCGAATCGCCCCGGATTTGAAGCGTCTTCTGTGCTGCCATCGATAGGATTGTAGTTATCCGCTTGCCAGTCATCCGCCCGCAAGTAATACGCACTGATTTTGTAACCAAGCACATCATGTCCTTGCTCATTCATAAAAGACTCAGCAAAACGAAATTGCGGTTCAATCATATTGCGCTCCCCTACTTTGAGAGCCGCTGATAATCCGGAGTAAGTAAAGGGATCCTTCGTCTCCATATTCACCACGCCATTAAATGCTCCGGGACCGAAAAAGGCAGAACTCGCACCTTGCACAATCTCAACCTTTTTTACATCTAAGTCACATGCGCCCAAAAAATTCCCCAGAGAAAAATTGAGTCCGGGACTTTGATTGTCGACACCATCAATAAGCTGAAGAGTTCTTACCGGCGAGGTGCTGTTAAAGCCACGGGTATTAATGATCCGGAAACCCAAACTCGCGGACGTCATATCAACGCCCTTCAAAGACCCCAGACTTTCATAAAAACTCCCGGTTGGTGCTTCTTTGATGGCAATGGCATCCATCGTCTCGACCGTCAGCGGATTCTGCTTTTGCTTTTCCAACATGCGATCACTAACTACATTCACATCTTGCAGCATCTGATCGTTGGGCTCCAGTTTGATTTGTAGACGTTGCGCAGCATCCTTGACGGTTACTTCACTGTTCAAATATCCTATGAGTCCGATTTGAAGTGTGACCGGCAGGGATTGCACTTTCAGCGAGAACTCGCCTTCAAAATCGGTCGTCACACCATTGGACGTTCCTTTTTCACCGATTACGACACCAAAGAGCGGTTCGCCGTTACCGGCGTCAGTGACTTTACCCTTGATGACTTGTCCAAATGTTATTGAAACAGAAAGCGCGCACAGCAAAAATGCTGTTATGCGCAAGACGAAATATCGATCCATGCAAGCGAATATAGCAGAATCTCGTTGTTTTCATCTTGAATGAAAACGACTTTCCAAGCATTGAACTGTGGATAGTTTATTCTGCAATCATTTCCATGACGGTATCATAGACATCTTCCGCTGAGGGCTTACTGAAATAATCACCGTCGGTGCCATAAGCGGGAAGATGAGGCTTGGCAGAAAGCGCGCGCGGCGCAGCATCGAGATGTCGATAGCCCCCTTGCACGTTAAGTACCTCATTCATCATGAACGCTGTTGCACCGCCGGGAACGTCTTCATCCACGAACAGGACGAGCGAGGTTTTCTGCAATGACTGCACACAGTGATGGTGAATATCGAAAGGCAGGAGTGTTCGAACATCAATGACTTCTGCCTGAACCCCTTGCTCCTCGAGCAAAGTAGCTGCAGCGAGACAAATATGGAGTGTTGAACCATAAGAGATGATGGTCACAGCATCGCCTTGACGCACCACTTCCGGAATTCCGAGCGGTATTTTGAACTCGCCGATATTGTTCGGCATAGGTTCTTTCGAACGATACCCATTCAGGCATTCAACAACCAGCGCCGGATCCTGAGCTTCTAGGAGCGTATTGTACATGCCCGCAGCCTGCGTCATGTTGCGAGGTACACACACGTGCATTCCGCGAACACTGCTAATGATGGCTGCCATTGGACTTCCGGCATGCCATACGCCTTCGAGTCGGTGGCCGCGTGTGGAGATGATTAGCGGAGCACGCTGTCCACCGCGGGTTCGCCAATGCACCGTAGCCAAATCATCTCGCATGATTTGCAGGGCATAGTAGAGGTAATCGAGGTATTGAATTTCGGCAATCGGACGAAGGCCTCGCATTGACATACCAATTCCCTGGCCTATGATTGTAGCTTCACGAATTCCGGTGTCGCTCACACGGAGGTCGCCGTATTTCTCTTGCAGCCCTTCCGCCGTTTGATTCACACCGCCAATTTTGCCGACATCTTCACCGAAGATGAGTGTTTCCGGGCGGGTGCTAAGCACATGGTCCCAATTATCACGAATGATCATGCGGCCATCCACCATTTCAGGGTTCGCATCATACGCTGGAGCAACAGCCTGCACGTTCAATGCAGAGTACTCACCTTCAGCATACAGCGTGGACGAGTACCGTATGTCGCAATCGTTTTTTAGTGCAATCAGCCAACCGGAAAGAGCGTCACTTCCCGCAGTATTTTTAGCTATGCGTAACGCCTTCTTGGCAGCAACGAAGGCATCCTTGCGAATGGCATCCGTTTGCTTGCGGAGCTCATCCGCTATGGCGTTAGTCTCTTGCAATCCGAGCGCAGCGATAAGGTCAGCGCACTGTGTGATGTCTCGATCTACATCTGCACGAAACGCTGCCCACGCCTTCTTCTGTTCTTCACGAACGAATTTTTTGGCTGACTCTCGAATCTCGTCGAGTTCCTTTTCCGAGGCGCTTCCGTCGCGTGTGATAAACTGTTTGAATTGCTCAATGCAATCGTACTGTTCGTACCAAGCAAGCAGCTCCTTCGACTTATAACGTTCATGTGAACCACTGGTACTGTGCCCCTGCGGTTGTGTAATCTCTTCCACATGGACGAGCACCGGAATGTGATGCTCTCGGCTGTATGAAACGGCCTTTTCATAGGTCATGAGCAGCTCGGGATAATTCCAGCCTTTAACCTTGAAAATTTTTATCCCGTTGGTCGTCGTTGTTTTTTCAAAACCCTTGAGAGCCTCCGAGATACTTTCCTTTACCGTTTGAAATTTCTTGGGAACAGAAATTCCCCATCCATCATCCCACACGCTCATACACATGGGGACTCCCAGCACGGAAGCAGCGTTCATGCTTTCCCAAAACAATCCTTCGCTGGTGGAGGCATCACCGATGGTTCCAAAAGCGACTTCATTTCCACCGGAGCTGAATTGTGTGAAGCTGTTGAGCTCGGGAACGTTGCGGTAGATTTTAGACGCTTGGGCTAATCCGAGCAGGCGCGGCATTTGACCGCCCGTTGGGGATATATCTGAGGATGAGTTTTTCAACTGTGACACTGACTTCCAGGAGCCATCATCATTCAGGAAACGTGTCGCATAGTGTCCACCCATTTGACGCCCGGCGCTGGCCGGTTCGTGCGCGATATCGGTGTGCGCGTAGAGGGCTGCGAAATATTGCTGAACCGACAGTTCATCGATGGCCATCATGAACGTTTGATCGCGGTAGTAGCCGCTTCGCCAATCACCGTTGCGAAACTGCTTCGCCATGGCAATTTGTGCGAGTTCTTTACCATCACCGAAAATACCAAACTTGGCTTTACCGGTGAGTACTTCCTTTCTTCCCAAGAGCGAAGCTTCGCGAGAGACGCAAGCCAATCGATAATCGTCGAGCATGCGTTGGCGAATTTTCTCCTCGGTTAAAATATAGTCGGGCGTTTCAAACGTTTTGGACATGGCGCGAAGATAGTTAGCGAACCAATGGTGTTGTACAAAATTAGAGGGCTATAAACGGCTGTTTTCTGCGAATGGCTGCCAAATCAACTGCAATTCGGGCAGCGACAACAGCATTGTTTAGGACCAACTGTTCATTCGCTTGTTGACTTCTCCCCGCTGTGACGCTGTTCAGCGTTTTCAGCAGAAAGGGAGTCAGTTCTTTACCGTTGACACCTTGTTTCTCAGCATCCGATAAAGCTTTTTGAATAAAAGGTTCAATCTCGGTTGCGGGAATTTCGTATTCAGCCGGAATTGGATTGGCTACAAGAATACCCCCGCGAAGATTCATGCGTTTCTTTTCGTGGATGACCGCTGCGATGGCTGATGTGGTTGGCAAGTGTAAGGACAGTCCAATACCGGAGGTTCGCGAATAGAAAGCGGGAAATTCTTGAGTGCCCAGGCCAATAACAGGCACACCCATAGTTTCGAGATACTCGAGCGTTTTGGGGATATCGAGAATGGCCTTAGCGCCGGCGCTTACGACAGTTACGTTCGTTTGAGCAAACTCCTGCAAATCGGCTGAGACATCAAATGTCAGCTCGGCACCGCGGTGCACTCCACCGATGCCGCCTGTAGCAAATACTTCAATACCGGCCATTTCCGCGATAATCATTGTGGCTGAAACGGTGGTTGCCCCGAGTAATTCTTGACTAACCACAAAAGGCAAATCGCGTCGGCTGCACTTCATCACATTCGCTGCCTGAGCGAATTGCTCGAGTTGATCCGACGTAAGTCCAACGTGAATTCTTCCATTGAGAATAGCAATGGTTGCGGGCACTGCTCCATTTCTTCGTACCGCATCTTCCACTTTTTTTGCTACAGCCACATTCTGCGGATAAGGCATTCCGTGGGAGATAATGGTACTCTCCAGTGCCACGACGGGAGCGTGATTATTGAGTGCTTCGAGCACTTCATCCGCTACCAAAAATTCATTCATCCAACTCATCTGATTCAAGATTATTCCGCCATTGCGCGCAGGCGATTCAACACCACGAGATATTCAGCAAGCAACCGGCGCAAATCGCCTTGCTCCAATTCATTCATCCGAGCATGCACCACCGCAATACTCTCCAACAACTGGTCTTCCGGTATGGCGTCTTCAATGCTTTCCAACAATGTCAGACACTCCAGTATCATCGGATAATCACCTTCTGCTGCCAGTTGGCTGATTTTCGCTACTGCATCGATGGGCTGCAGTCCGGTGCTCCACATAAATCCCACAAGGTCCTTTTGAATATGCGCAAACGTTTTGTTGTCCAGTGCCTCCAGAAAATACTGTTCACTGCCGGAAACTTTCAGTGTTCCAAGCAGTTCTCCTACCCTATTACGCAGTGCATGGGGTGCCTTCGACGCATAGAAGGCAATAAGTGGCTCAACCATGGCGGCGGTCCCTTCCTCTTCACAACGCGCAATGGCCTTGGCACACAGGGTATCATCCCCACTAAACAAGTCGTTCTGAATCTCCTGTAATTTGCGTTGTTGGGTTGTGCTCATACGAAAAAATTTGTCGGGCAAATGTAGTGGTGAGCAACTGAGATTAATTCATCGCAAGCAGTTCATCGAACTGATTTTTAGCGTAAAATTGCTTTATAAATTCAATAATATGAAGTCAGTAAAATTCTTTTTGATAGCCCTATGCACGTTGGCCTTTGGTGAGGTGTTCGGTCAGAACACCATCTCTGCTGACGTCGTCGATGTCACCATCAACGGCCAAACTACTCGCGAAGAGCTTGCCCTTCTCAACAAAGAGATGCGCGCGCAGGGTCTTGTGTTCAACTACAAGCCCCAATTCGATAATGACAGAAGGTTGCTTAGTCTGCAGTACAAGGTAACAACCACTGACAATACCATTATTGGCACAGGAGGTCACGAAGCCTTGCAAACAGCCGGAGCGAAAGTACGCTTCCAAATTGCGGTTCCTACCAAGGCATTTACCGAAACGAAAGAATAAATGCTTAGCCATAAATACAAAGGCCACTTCGGTGGCCTTTTTTTATGACTAGCCTTCACCAAGCAAGGCCTCAATTTCGTTTTGCTTCTCCAGGACTTTGAGGTTCCATTCCTTCTGCGTCATTTTGATGGGACGGTGTGCGAGAAATTTGATGAGGGGTTCAAGGCGATCAATGCGGCGACGTGTGCTATCCGACATAAAACAGGATGAAAATTTTGAAATGATATATTCCACCGCCTGGTTGGATGGATGAAGCATGTCCTCCGCGTAGAAACGGTAGTCGCGCAATTCATCCAGCACGATTTCATATGCCGGGAAATAGTGAACGTCTTTGAACTGCGAAATAAGTTCTTCCATTGCCAGCAGCAGTTGGGCTTTGGAAAGCTGATTACCGTGAGCGCCATCGCGGAGATAGCGAACCGGGCTAACGGAAAAGACACACTTCACCGTTGGATTCAATGCACGCAGTTGGCGAATGAACACGGACCACTGCGCTACAATATCTGTGTGCGACGTGAGGGTTTTACGAAATTGATTACCGGGCAGTTTGTGGCAATTGGCAACGACCTTATCTGACTCAATATGATGATAAGCCCATGCTGATCCCCAGGTCACGATGAGCACATCCGCTGATTGGAGCGAGTTAGCCGCAGCATTCAACCGCTCATTGACGCGACCAAGTGTATCCTGCGCTGATTGTTCCGAGAAAGAACCATGATGATCGAAGCTGCAATACCGTTCACCATTAAACACCAGCTCATCTTCTGTGTATGATTTTCGCTCCAATGCGCGCGTCAATGACCTGACCAACGGTGTTGGATGAAAGATAATACCGGCGGGATTGGCCAACACGGAAAATCGATAATCCATCAACCATTGGCTGATGCGCTCTGCAAAACAGGATCCGGCTACAACGATCTTGCTGTGGTGATGGATATCCCAGTTGACAGGTGCAAGTGGTATTTCTGTTCGAAAATTCACGATTTCAATTGGGGGATTCTCTTGCGGAGTGTTTCTGGTGAAATCTCGCCGCACTTAAAATGTCCTTGGGGACAAGCTGACTTTCCATGAATTCCACATGGCTTGCAGTTCAGTGGCTGTGTGGTTTGAACGACCGCAGCATTATCGGAAAGCGGGCCGAAGCCGAATTCCGGAATAGTGCTACAAAACACAGCAGTAACAGGAGCATTCATAGCTGAACACAAATGCAGCGGTGCACTATCGTTGGTAAAATTCATTTGGGCATGTTGCAGAATGACCGCAGACTCCAATAGAGAATACCGTCCTGCCAGCAACTCAACATTCGAAAATCCTTGCGCAATTTCACGGCATAAGGATTCATCGGATGGAGCGCCGAGCAGATAGAATTGCACCTGCGGTAATTGGGCAATCATGTTGCGCCAGACCTGCGGTGGTGTTTGCTTGGTAAACCAAACAGAAGCCGGACTTATGGTCACATAAGATCCTTGGATGAGTTGATCCACACGGTTGCGATGCGCTGCCGTTGGATACAACTTAGGTAGAGCCCCGGTATCGCCTGTGATTGGTTTAATGAGCGCAAGACAGCGCTCGACTTCATGCGGGAATTGCGCCTCACCTAATTTTCCAATCTCATGTTTATGGCGCCGAGTGAAGCCCAGCGACAAGAAACTGGCATCAAAGCCTATACGTTGGTGCGCTCCCGAGAATGCTGTTAAGAATGCTGCAGCTGCGAAACGTTGCAGATTCACGACCAAATCATATGGTTGCGCCCGAATGTGTCGGAGCAATTTCCACAGGTTTGTGTACTTGTGATGTCGCTTATCCCAAACAAGCACATCTTTCACAAAGGGATGCCCTTCGAATAGTTGCTCATTTCCCTTGCGCACGAGCACGTCCAAACTTGCGTTCGGGTATTTGGCGTGAAGTTGTTCCAGCACCGCCGTTGCCAGAATCACATCACCGATGAAGGCTGTTTGTATGACCAGGATCTTTCTCAATCCAATCAGGCGGATACGTTATACTCTCTTAGCGCATCGTTAAGAGAAGTTTTCAAATCAGTGCTTTCCTTTCGCTTACCGATGATAAGTGCGCAGGGCACACCGAATTCACCGGCGGGAAACGACTTGTTCATCACTCCGGGAATCACCACGGAGCGCTCGGGTATTTCTCCGCTATAGGAGACCGGCTCAGGACCACTAACATCGATGATGCGGGTTGTTTTAGTGAGCACCACATTGGCGCCCAACACGGCCTGTTTCCCAACGCGAACACCTTCCACCACAATACATCGCGAACCAATGAATGCGCCGTCTTCAATGATCACCGGCGAAGCTTGAAGAGGCTCCAGCACGCCGCCAATGCCTACTCCTCCGCTGAGGTGAACGTCCTTACCAATCTGAGCGCAACTGCCCACAGTTGCCCAGGTGTCGACCATCGTTCCACTATCGACATAAGCGCCGATATTGACATAACTCGGCATCATGATTACACCCGATGCGAGGTACGCGCCATAACGGGCGATTGCATGAGGCACTACGCGCACGCCTAATTCAGCGTAGTTACGTTTGAGTTCCATTTTATCATGAAACTCCATCGGACCGGCTTCCATTGTTTTCATTGCCCGAGTGGGGAAATAGAGGATAACAGCCTTCTTCACCCATTCATGAATCTGCCATGTGCCATCTTCACGGGGAGAGGCGACGCGCAGCTGACCCTTATCTAAGGATTCAATTACATGCTCAATAGCTGCAATGGTTTCAGTCTCCTTGAGAGCGGCGCGATTGTCCCATGCATATTCAATGATGTCCTGATGATTCATGATTTTAAATTATGGTCAAAAATAGTTGGTGCATATTCACATCCTGAATTTTTCGGTATGAGCAAAATCCTGGGGATTGATTACGGAACAGTGCGCGTTGGTTTAGCCCTCACCGATTCTGCGCGCATTATTGCTGCACCACTGACCACTGTTGAGCGCAAGGTCCTCTGGGATTATTTGGAAAAACTGATTACTAAAGAGAAGATTAGTGATGTGGTTGTTGGCGAAGCCAAGCGGCTCAACGGTGAGGCCTCTGAGAT
>JBKCDO010000022.1:0-4964 GCA_046304755.1 Flavobacteriales bacterium | reverse complement strand
ATTTGATGTTGTTATCGCTTACCCTAATCTCGTGATTATTGGATAAAGTAATTTCCGATCGCTCCTCCTTTTCACCCACTATTCGAGGCTTTTTCGCGCTCCGGCTTCTTACTGAAACACTTGCCTCAGGTGTCGATTCCTTGCGATCGGGGACTGTATTGCTTTTTGCATAGGTGAGTCCGACTTCATCGTATTGGGTCAATTCATTTTCTTCGATAATCCGGATTAAGAGCTTTGCATAATCGGGATTCGTCGCATAACCGCACTCGCGAAGACCCTTTGCCCAGCCTTTATAATCGTCCGATTCCAATTCGAATAAGGCTGCATAGCGCGGTTTCTTGAGGAAATTCGAATGATCATCGAAAGATTCCCTTGCATTTGCGTATTTGCGAAAGCACTCATTGCGGGTTTCATCATCTTCGAAGATGCGCTTACCCTCCCAGTCTGAATGGCACTTGATTCCAAAATGGTTGTTGCCCTCCTTGGCCAATCTGCTGTTGCCATCGCGACTCTCTAAAATTCCTTGTGCCAGTGTAATACTCGCCGGGATTCCGTGCGTGGCCATTTGATAAATGGCCTCCTCCTTCCACATTTCAATGTATTGAGCACGGGTGGTTTCTTCTGAAAATGCAAATGAGCGCAAGGCCATCAAACAGGCCGAAAGCAGAATAACGATTTTATACATGATGATTCAACGATTGATACCGAAAGTTAGTCTGTCATGCGGTCACCGGCGCGAAAGACCAACCCGGAATGCCAACAACGCGATGTTGATGTCAAGGTGCTGCGCTGCCGAAGTCTTGCTCACGCTTCATCGTTCCCTCAAGATTGTATGAATACCAGATACCGACCTTTTTGCCATCCACATAAACGCCTCGTGTATTCAGGGCGCCGTTTGCATAATAGGTGAACCATTCACCGGTCTCCTTGCCGGCGGCATACTGACCCTGTATATACAGTTGCCCGTTCTCGTGCCAAGTCTTATAAGGACCATCGTTCAATCCTTCCTTAAACGTATTGAGGCTCCAGGGCTTTCCATCGTCATAATAACACCATGATTCGCCCTGTCTGACATCGTTGCTGAAGCGCTCGTCAATCTTCGGCTGACCATTGGGGTGAAACTCCACACGCGCAACTTTGGCGTTGGTTTTTTCATCCAAAAACAACGAAACCTTGGGTGTACCATCACTATGCTTGGAAACCACCTGTTCAACCGTACCCTCGAGCCGGAACGTTGTCTTGGAAGGCTCGACCTGTTTCTTTGTTGAATCTTCACAGGACGCAAAGCCTAACACAAGGAGGAGGAAAAAAATAAGCCTCATCATTTCTTTCGGTTAATGGTGAAGTGAACTAAATTCTCAAGCGAATCGCGAGACGGACTCGCCGGGAAATGATTGAGCATGCTTAGCGCTTCATCGCGAAGGGCCTCCATTTTAGCTCGAGCATAATCAATTCCGCCGAGTTCAATGACACGACTGACCAAGTATTTTACTTTGACAGCGTCAGTATTGTAGCGCTTTATTATCGTCATCAACTCTCTTCTTTCGGCGGCTGAAGCCACTTTCAGCGCCTGTATCAAAGGCAAAGTGAGTTTACGTTCTTTGATATCGATGCCGATCGGCTTCCCTATTTTTTCGCCAAAACCATAATCAAGCAAGTCATCCTTGATTTGGAAAGCCAGACCAAGCTTCAACCCGAATGCATACATACGCTCCTGATCAGCAGCTTCCGCTCCGGCAGAGCAGGCGCCCGCCTTGCAGCATGCGGCAATAAGAGAAGCCGTCTTTTGACGAATAATGTCGAAATAAACATCCTCCGTGATGTTGAGCAATCGCGACTTTTCCTGTTGGAGCAACTCTCCCTCGCTCATTTCCTTTACGGCGTTCGAAACAATACGCAACAAATCAAACTCGCCGTTATCGATGCTCAGCAGCAATCCGCGTGACAGCAGGTAATCTCCAACGAGCACGGCAATCTTATTTTTCCAAACAGCGTTAATGGAGAAAAACCCTCTGCGTGTATGCGCTACATCCACCACGTCATCATGCACGAGCGTAGCAGTGTGCAGGAGTTCAATCAGCGAGGCGGCGGTATAAGTGGCCGGCGTGATATTGCCACAAACGCTGCTGCAGAGAAAAACAAACATGGGCCGCATTTGCTTCCCCTTACGTTTGATGATATAGTGCGTGATTTTATCAAGCAGCACATTCTCACTGCGCATAGCGTCCTTGAAGTAAGCTTCAAAGGCGTCCATCTCCTTAGCAATGGGTTTCTGTATGTGATCGAGCGAGCTCACGAAGGGAGGTCAAATTTACGCGCTAGCGCATGCGCACACGCCATTCTTTCGGATAGTAATTATTGACTCGTGCGCCAATTAACTTCATCCATCCAAGAGGATGACCTTGATACGTGGCTAAACACCACCCTGAAAAGCCTTCAGCAGTCAGTTGCAAACTCTCGCCGCGTAAATACTGAAGGGCTTGCTGTTCATTTAATTCAACCCGTTGAACCGTTTCCGCTGCCTTTTGGCTCATCGCTAAGCCATGATCGGGAATAAAGTCTGTTCTCATTGTTTTCCCCAGATGGATACCGGGTTGCAGCACATAAACTTGAGTTGCCAATGTATTGAGTTGATTCAGATCTAGCGCTGAGTCGTACAGGTCACCATCCGGAGCTACAACAGCATGCAAAAGACTTTTGCACCATGGCTTCATGCAGGTTAACGTAGCAGCATCAGCAGCTTTAAAAACCGCCTTGGATTTTATCCTCGCCGATGCTGTTGAACTCTTTTTACGCAATGCGCCAATAAAAAAGCCTTCGCCGGCAGAACGATGAGGCAAAAAGCGACAGGCAAATAATTCCGCGGTTTCCAACACATCTACCGGCCAATCCGCAGACACCTCAAAACGGATTGATTCATAATCGCCTGTATCCACCAGCGCGCCGAGTATGCGCTCGTTTTCTTCCTGAGCGAATGTGCATGTCGAATAAACCAATATTCCGCCCTCTTTGAGTGAAGGCAAAATGTCGCTAAGAATGTCCTGCTGCCGGGTACTACAATTTTCGGCGGATTGCTCATTCCACTCATCGCGGGCTGCAGGATCCTTTCGAAACATTCCTTCGCCACTGCATGGCGCATCAACCACGATAAGGTCGAACCACCCGCCAAGCTCGCCGAGTGATTGCGGATTTCCGCTGGTGACGACCACATTGCCGGTTCCCCATTTAGTCACGACCTCGCGCAAGGTGCGTGCTCGCGCAGGAATAATTTCATTGGAAATAACTACACCTGACGAACGAAGATAATCGGACAGAATCAGCGTCTTTCCACCAGGTGCGGCGCAGAGATCAAGCGCCAGCAGCTGCTTGTCTAATGGCACTACTTGTCTCAATACCCATTGCAAAAACATGGAGGAGCTTTCTTGAGGGTAATAGCATCCCGCATGAAACAAAGGATCCAGGGTAAACGTGGGGCGCTCGTGCAACCAATAGCCTTCGGTGTTCCAAGGAACCGCATCAACAGAAGGAAAAACAGCCGACGGTTTAGACGAGTTATAGCGAACACTACTGCGAGGTGGCATATCCAGCGCGCGCAGAAATTCTTCGGCCATCGTCGGGAATTGCCCGCGGATGCGCTCACAAAAGGCTTTGGGAAGCTCACTCATCGCGCAAACTTACACTGCTCATTGATCCTTTTCTTCGAGCCATTTCGGTGTTTTCTTCTTTTTCGCATCGGCCGGCTCCGCTTCCTTCTTTGGCGGCTCACTTTTCTTCGGGGCAGGTTTATCCGGGGTAGATGTTTTTGCCGGCACCTCCGTTTCTTCCCATTCAACTGAAATCGTAGATTCTGATTTCAGCAGTTCGGTTTCCTTGTATGCACCGACTGACTCATCCTTCTTAAATAGACCAAACTCCTCCTTGAGCAAACTCTTCATGTTTTGCTTCTCTTGCTGCATCGCTTCTTGCCGCACTTCTTTAGCGAGCTCCTTATCCACATTAAAGACAGGATTATCGACCGTACCTGTCATGGCGATAAACATAGACTTACCCAATCCGTCATCCGCTTCCTGAATATCCCTTTCGCGGCGGATTAACAAATCACGCATGTTAAACCCTATGGCGTAGTTGATGTCGTGATCAAACGAATGTGTGCCTTTAGCCGAAATATCCATCGCACTGCTGCGGATATCCATGAGGGGAATGGTTACCACTCGGTTGCGAATCTCGATGACATTCTCCAAGCGCGAGAAGGTCACTTTGCGCATTTTTTCAGCGAATTTGCTTTCATCTACAAACGGTGCTACCCACTTATTGGAGCGGATATACTCTGCGATTTCCTGCAGCGATTCAAAACCGATTAGCTCTCCGTTGTCAATGGTCAAATCAATCAAGCTTTCAATCTTGTCGGCTGGAATTTCTAACGCTTTAGTCACCACTGCGCGAAACTGAACTTTCGCATTAGCCTTTCCTTCCAAATGGCGATCCTGCAAGTAATCCTGGCCAAAATTCTCGAATTCGGTAAATACCTTTTTGACATTGATGGCGGTGATGTCAGCCAGGCAGTTCATACGATAATTTCCACCTTCCACAGGTGCCATCACGAGTTGGGCAGAGAGTGACCCGTCAGCAGTATTAAATGTCAACGGATCGACCGTTAGCTTTCCCTGCTCAAGGGTAGCAATACCTCTCACGCGTTGTGCTTCGAACTTGCGAAATACGAACTGTTCAATCGCAGTCTTCATACGGAAATCCAATCTGCGTGGAAGTCCGAATTCATATTCACTGTCATTCGCTGTGGAGCCATCCTCCTCCACCAAATTGGTGAAATCAATGCGGTTGCTTTTCAATTCACCATCGAGTAACACACGCGCATCCTTTTCAAAAAGAAACGGCACGAGGTTAATCAACTGACCCGTGAGACGAAAATCACCGCCATTCACATTTCCTTCGAAGCGATTGATTAC
>JBKCDO010000021.1:0-7416 GCA_046304755.1 Flavobacteriales bacterium | reverse complement strand
ATGAACATTATCTATCATACACACCTCTCATGAGTAGACTTATTAGTCCCCAGTCCCCAGTCCCCAGTCCTCAGTCCCCAGTCCTCAGTCCTCATCCTCCTTCAATCCATCAAACTTCGCCTTCATCGTCGGATTGCCATGCGTGAGTTTTTTGATCGTGAGGTCGTCGGCTTTGTCGTTGGCCAGGCGAAGATTGTTTTCGGAGTTTAACAAGGCGTCTTTAGTTGCTTGAAGATGTTTAATCGAGTCGTCAATATGTTTTATTGCCTCGTTGAATTTCTTGCTGGCTAAATTGTAGTTGCGTGCAAAGCCTTCCTTGAAGGAATTCATTTTCTCCTCAAACTTGGTGATGTCGATGTTTTGGTTGCGCACCATCGCCAGTTCAGCTTTGTATTGCATGGAATTCAATGCTGCATTGCGCAAGAGGGTAATCATCGGAATGAAAAACTGCGGACGTACCACATACATTTTCGGATACTTGTACGACACATCAACAATGCCGGAATTATACAATTCGCTCTCGGCTTCGAGCATGGTCACCAGCACAGCATACTCGCACTTTTTCTCCGTGCGGTCTTTGTCGAGCTCCTTGAAAAAATCCTCATTCTTCTTTTTGGTTGTGGTTTCATCTCCCTCGTTTTTCATCTCAAACATGATGGAGATAATTTCATTACCGGCATCGTCATTCTCGCGGAAGATGTAATCGCCTTTGCTACCGGTTGTCGAGTCATTGTCCTTCTCGAAATAGGCCTGCGGAAAAGCCATGGACCGCACTTTGTTGAACTCCGTTTCGCAATGAAGCTCGAGTGTTTCGCCAATCATCTTGGTCGATAATTTGAGCTTCATGTCCTTGCGCAGTGCGATTTCCTCATCCTTCAATTTGATAATCGCTTCCTGTGCTTTCAGCGCGTTTTGCATGTCCTCTTTCATAGACTGCTTCAAGAGTTCAGCTTCCTTTTCTTTCAGCATTACTGCAGCTTTCAATTCATCGCGCTCCTTTTCGATGTCCTTGATAGATTCTGACACGAGCAGCTTTTTCTCCAAATCGGCTTGCTCCAGGTTGGCGCGTAATTGAGCCATCTCCTGTTCTTTCTGACCAAGTTGTTCAATGAGGTCTCGCTCATTCTTCGCAGAGAGCGCCAGTATTTCCTGGTCTTTTTTTAAGAGCTCTGACTGCAAACTCGTTTTCAAATTCGCTTCAGCCAATTGCACCGCAGCCAATTTTTCTTTCTCCGCCAGCGCCAGACGCTGCGCGATTTCTTTGTCAAATTCATGATTGTGCACTTGTCGCAGGATATCCGCAAATCCGGATTCGTCCACTTTGAAGGCCTTGTTGCAATGCGGGCAGATGATGTCGTTCATAGGTAATTGTTCAAGATTCTGATGTAACGAA
The DNA here is from genome assembly GCA_046304755.1 of Flavobacteriales bacterium. Lineage (GTDB taxonomy): Bacteria > Bacteroidota > Bacteroidia > Flavobacteriales_D > Sanyastnellaceae > JAIBBG01. The sequence continues at coordinate 6,023 of JBKCDO010000021.1, read as the reverse complement.
TGTACAGCTATTTAAAATAACGCTCCTGCGGAGCTATCGAAATAACGCTCCTTCGGAGCTAATGAGCACTCACTTCAATCTACTCGCCCTTCGCCCTTCGCCCTTCGCCCTCCGCCCTTCGCCCTTCGCCCTTCACCCTTCACCCCTCCTCCACAAACCGTAAATCCTTTCCAAACGTCTCGGGCAATACGAGCAAAGAGAGTAGGGATAGCGTCATGCAAATACCGCCGATGATGAGCGCGGCGTTGACTTCTCCCAGGGAGGTTGAAAGCGATTTGAACGAGAGTACAATGGGCACTGTAGCGCCGCGTACAAAGTTGGGAACCGTGGTGGTTACTGTTGCGCGAATATTGGTGCCGAATGTTTCCGAAGCAATGGTGACAAACAACGCCCAATACCCCGTAGCAGTTCCGATAGCGAAACACAGGAAGTAATAGAAGGAAACCGAATAGCCTTGCCCTAAGAGGAAGAGCAAAATGACGGCAATACAGGTAAACAGATAAGCAAGCACGATGCGCTTGCGACTCTTGAACACCTGACTGAGGTAGCTGCTCATTAAATCGCCAACCGATAAGCCGAGGTACGTATACACAATGGCTTGGCCGATTTCAAAAGTGCCATCGGTTGCACCACCGAGTGCCGTGAATTTTCCGGAAAACTTGACCAGCACACCCACGCAAAACCAAACCGGTAATCCCATCGCAATGCACGCCAGGTAGCGCACGGCACGTCGGCGGTTTGCAAAGAGCATGAAGAAATTTCCTTTCGATACCTGCTGCTGTTTCACATCGTCAAACAGGTGACTTTCATGGGTGCCTGCGCGCAACGTCAGCAACAGCAATCCCAAAAGCCCACCGATGATGTACATGATTTGCCATTGCGCCAGACCGAACATCGCCAGATTCATTTTGTTGATGTACACCGCCGCCACAGCGCCGAGCGCACCCATGGTCACAATGACCATCGTTCCATAACCGCGGCTTTCTTTTTTCAAAATCTCATTCACCAGCGTGATGGCAGCTCCCAATTCACCTGCCAGACCAATGCCCGCAATGAGGCGAACGAGCGCGTACATATGAATGTCAGTCACAAATGCGTTGGCAATATTGGCCAGCGAATAAATGAGAATCGAGCCCATCAAAATTTTACGACGGCCTTTGAGGTCGCCCAAAATCCCCCATACCAATCCGCCGATGAGCATACCCGACATCTGCCACAGAAAAAGCGTGTAGTCGTATTCGGCAAGCTGTGCAGGGTCGGTGATGCCAATGCCTTTCAAGCTGGCTTGACTTACAATGTTGAACAATTGCAAATCGAAGATGTCGACAAAGTAGCCCAGGGATGCAACAAGCACCGTTGGCCAGAGCGCGCGGTTATTCATAGAAAGGGTTTGTGTGGCGAAAATAACCCACGCGACGAGATTGGTTCATAATTCAAGAGAATGCAAGCCGAAGGCGAAGTAGGATTGTTTTTCTTTTGCACCATGCTCCGCAGATTGCTGTCTATTCTTTTCGTTGTGTGCATGTTTGCATCAAGTATCCGTGCACAAACTTCCTATGCAGCGGAGCAACAACAGGTATTGGCTGCCGCTGCGAATCAGTGGTTGATCAATCAACTGCGCGAGGTCAATCCTCGTTATTTCGATTGCAATGCACCGACAATCATAAAACCTGCGGCAGGAGAGGTGAGGTTGTTTGGACAATCGATTACCCTCACGCAAGAACAAGTTAATCGCTATGCAGATTGGTGTTTTCCCGGTGGTGACTGTCAACGTTTTTTGTCGGTGGTAGCGGCGAGCAACGTCTATCTGCCGCTCTTTAAAAAGAAAGCGCAGCAACTGCAACTGCATGAAGACGCTGCATGGATGCCGGTTGTTCTCTCCGGCTGCAATCAGCAATTTCGCGGATCAGGCGATCGCGTCGGATTATGGGCCATGCCTTATCTGGCCGCACGTAAACAACACCTACGCATCGACTCGCTGTTGGATGAACGCATGGGGGCTGATTTCACAACTGATGCCGCGCTCAAGCATTACCGTTATCTGCTCGAGACTCATAGCGGTGATGACCTTCGCGCTGCAGCTGCTTATCGGTGGGGGAGTGCACGGGTGGCCTCAATCGACTCCACACTTATAGGTGAAGCGTTAATTGCCGCGATGGATTCTAGCGTGACAGACTACCTCGGTTTTTACGCCTATACACTGCAACTCATGCGCAGCGCAGTTGTCGACAATCAGTTGACTGTCTGCATGGAAATTCTGGGCCATTGGCAGCCTGTTGTGATTGACAAACAACTTCGCGTTGAAGCACTCACCACAGTGCTGAAGCTGGATGAGTCGGCCGTGCGCTCAGCTAATCCTGTGTATACCGGTAAGTACCTCGCACCGGGCTATCGTCGGGTGCCGTTTGTATTGGAAGACACGGTGTTGAATCGTTACCGCTTGATGGCCGACAGCATTGCGCGCTGGCAGCCACCGGCTCCCGTGATGGAGGAGGTATGGGAAACCACGTGGATCAATCATCGGGTAGGGAAGGGCGAGAACCTTGGACGCATCGCCTCCAAGCATCACGTCAGTATCGCTCAACTAAAGAAGTGGAACAAGCTGCGCTCCGACAAAATCCGTCAAGGCCAGCTCCTCAAGATCGAACAGCGACGAAAAGTCACCATCGAAAAAATCACCGAAGAATCCTTCCCCGAAGAACCAAACCTCGACGAATCGCCAACAGAAGTCATATCCTCAGATTCCCTTCGCCCTTCGCCCTTCGCCCCTAGTCCTTCACCCCTCACTTACACCGTCAAACGCGGCGACACCCTTTGGTCCATCGCCCGCAAATTCCCCGGCGTTACCGAGCAAGATTTGATGAAATGGAATAAGTGCGGCCAGAACATTAGGCCCGGACAGAAGCTGCGAGTAACAAATGACAATTGACAATTGACGAGTGACGAGTGGCGAGTGGCGAGTGGCGAATGGCGAATGGCGAGTGATACCTCACCCCTCACCCTTCACCCTCACCCCTTCAGTCGATATCCAACATCCTTTCGTTGATATCTCGCACTTAATTCATTTGGAATCAACCGAAAAATGATTCTACTTCGCCCCGCATTCTTCGATGAAGAGATTTGCCCTGCAAGGTTACTCCCTTCTGTTTTCTTCGATAGCTGCGCGGACTTGGAATGAGATGCTGAACGGTCCGCAGTGAACTGAGTGTTGTTCGAATGGTGAACAAGCTTGAGCAGATCGAAAGAACAATACCTGAACATTTTTTACTTGGCCGCAAGGCTAATGGTGAAGACTCATTCGCCGGTTTACAAGTCGCCGGTGTGTTGAATACAACGTTATTGAGTTGAGTAAATGTTTCATGGTTTTTTTGGTTAATGGAGAAAACCACCTTTTCGTCGAGGGTGGTTTTTTCTTTTTACAGGATTGCAGGATTGTAGGATTGTAGGGAGCGCTAGCCCTCTCTGTGTTCTCTGCGTGATTTTCCCTTTGCGTTCCTTTGCGTGAAAACCCTCTGCGCTCCTCTGCGTGATTTTCCCTTTGCGTTCCTTTGCGTGAAATCTCTTTGCGTTCCTTTGCGTGAAAACCCTCTGCGCTCCTCTGCGTGAAAACTCTTTGCGCTCCTTTGCATGAAAACTCTTTGCGCTCCTCTGCGTGATTTTCCCTTTGCGTTCCTTTGCGTGAAAACTCTTTGCGCTTCTTTGCGTGAAAACTCTTTGCGTGAAAACTCTTTGCGTGAAATCCCTTTGCGTTATCCCCCCTTACCGCACCCACACACAATTTTGCACGTCATCGGTAAGGCTGACAATCCCGCGACCGTATACAATGGTCACCTGACTAAAGCGCGGATTGGTTGTCGGTGTAGAATTACTCAACTGAAGCGTGTCGCCGAATGGCCTTCCGCTTGGTGTAAAGTGAGCACCGCGCAGAAAATAATCGTTGGTAGATAGCGCCGATGCAATACTCAACGAAAGCGAAACCGTGTCGGCCTCATTATCTACCTTGATGGTATAGCCGATTTGATTGGCATCGGAAGAGAGCAGACTTGAATTCATTGCGCATGAAGCAACACAATAGGGTTTTGCCCCCGTGCCTCCAACACTCAGCCTGTTGCGGGTCATCGTGTGTTGTTCTGTTTTGTCGTAGACATCGGTGCGGAACAACAAACTATCGCCGTTGGCATTGTAAAACATCAGCCGACTTTCATTCGGGATGTAGGGTAGAAGATTGTCGGGGAACGCCGGACAATCTTTACTGTCTTTTTTGCAAGAAGAAATAAGCCCTATCGCCGAACACAGGATGATGACAACAAGGCCAGAAAGAGAAAATCGAAAACGCATGTGACGAAGTTAATTCACACTACGCTTTCACATGCACGAGTTCATTTCAATCCGGAACTCACGCATGCGATACTTCGCGCCGACTTTGCGCAAACCATTCACCCGCACTTTTGGATACCTTTACTCCATGAAAGTCATCGGCCTTACCGGCGGCATAGGATCTGGAAAATCAACCATAGCGCGTGTGATGGAAACGCTTGGCTTCCCCGCGTTTGATGCCGATCGTGAAGCGCTGGCCCTCTATGAGGAAGATGAAACGCTGTTGAATGAAGTGAAGGTACGCTTTGGTGATGCTGTGTTACAACCGAATGGCCGGTTGAATCGGCAGGCGCTCGCCGCAATCGTGTTCAATGATGAAGAAGCCTTGCGCCGGTTGAACGCGTTGGTGCATCCCCGTGTGGCTCAGCGATTCGCTCAATGGAAGGAAAAGCAAACGGCGCAAATTGTCGTTCGCGAGGCCGCCATCCTTTTTGAAAGCGGCAGTGACAAAGATTGTGATGCTGTCATCGTGGTCACTGCGCCCAAAGCCTTGCGCATTGCGCGCGTGCAAAAACGAAATAGCATTAGCGAGGCAGAAGTCCGAGCGCGAATGAATCGGCAGTGGCCCGAAGAAGAACTAGTCAAGCGCGCTGATGCAGTGATTGTGAATGACGATCATCATCTCGTAGTGCCTCAGCTTATGCGTGTTATTGAGGGTATCGTTCAGAAATAACCGGTGCAGTCCTTTGGTGCTTAAAGGAAAATAATCGCCAGCACAATGAAGAGCACGACCATCACGATGTAATACCAGAAGTCGACAAACCACGGGAACATTTCACGGTATTTATCGAATAGTTTTTTCATGAATGTTAAGGGGGAGAATAGTTGGGCTGAGTGGATGTACTCTGCAGTGTCTTTCAGTTTGAATTTGCCAGGTCGCGGTTCAAGCTCAATTCATAAACAGGTACAATCCTGCTATGGCTGTGCCGACGAGAAACCACTTTTTGGTTTTCATCGCAAGTAGGTTGAGTTCGAAATAATTCATGTTTCAAAAGAATAGAATGAGTGAACCATTGCGACTGCGCATTTCAGCAGTTTTCAAACGACTATCGTGAATAGCGTTGGGGTGAGAAATTTCATGAAATGATATTGCTATCGCCAAAAAGTATTCGCGACTTTTGCAGGCAAATCCATAGTATGAACTACCGCATCGCACCCAGCATTCTTTCCGCTGATTTCGCTAATCTTCAACGCGACATCGAAATGATCAATCGTTCACAAGCCGACTGGTTTCATGTGGATGTGATGGATGGTGTGTTCGTGCCGAACATCTCCTTCGGTATGCCTGTGGTGAAAGCTGTGCACAAGCATGCCACCAAGCCGCTTGATGTGCACTTGATGATTGTCGATCCCGATCGTTACATCAAAGATTTCAAAGCATGCGGTGCAGAAGTGCTAACCGTGCATTACGAGGCATGCACCCATTTGCATCGCACGCTGCAAGCCATTCGCACCGAGGGCATGAAAGCCGGCGTAGCAATCAATCCGCATACACCCGTAAGTGTGCTCACCGACATTCTCAACGATGTCGATCTTGTGCTGCTCATGAGCGTGAACCCCGGCTTCGGCGGACAATCGTTCATCGAAAACACGTTTAGCAAACTCAGTCAACTCAAGGCCATGCGCGAAGAGCGCGGCCTATCCTT
>JBKCDO010000020.1:0-17761 GCA_046304755.1 Flavobacteriales bacterium | reverse complement strand
GCCTACATCGCTTTACAATGCGTGGCAACAACTGACAGCTGTATTCACCGATTCGGTGATTTCAACTTACATCAACGGAGTGCTCGTTGCAGAGGAAAACGTAGGCTTCCCCCTATCATGGTCTTCTGAGCCAATCATACTAGGCGGAACCGAAGGAACAGGCAACAACCCTTATCCGTATTTAGGCAGTTTGGACGATATCGGCATCTGGAATCGAGCCCTCACCGCAGAAGAGATAACACAACTCTACGGTAATTTCACACAGCCCATTGCCGGCTGCACCGACAACTCCGCTTGTAATTTCCTCGCATCAGCAACCGAAGACGATGGTAGCTGCCTTTTTGAAGGAAGCCCATGCGACGACGCCAACGCCAGCACCTACAACGACATCATCGATGCATCATGCGGCTGTGTAGGAACTCCGATTGAGCTCGGTGTTGAACACACCTGTGGTGCACAACTTGTGCACAACCCAAGCCTTACGTATGGTAGCATGACCGACCAAGAAGGTAACGTGTACAAGACCATTGTAATTGGTGACCAAGAGTGGATGGCGGAGAACTTGAACACGAGTATTTATCGAAATGGGGATGCAATTGCGACGGGATTGGATGATGCCGCTTGGTCAACAACAAACACAGGTGCATGGGCTTATTATAATAACGATGCAAATAATGCATGCCCCTATGGCAAGCTTTACAATTGGTACACATGTGTTGATACACGAGAATTATGCCCTACAGGTTGGCGTGTGCCAAGCGCTCAAGAATGGACCCTCTTGACAGATTATCTTGGAGGTGATACTTTGGCTGGTGGTAGAATGAAAACGGTTGGAGTTCTCGAGAATTCTACAGGTTTATGGCAATCACCAAATTTGGAGGCAACGAACAGCAGTGGATTTTCAGGTATTCCCGGTGGTAATCGGAACGCGGGCGGAGGATACAGCCTTTTTGGAATGTTCGGATTCTGGTGGAGTACTTCAGATTTGGGATCGAGCACTTATGCTGTTCATCAAGATCTGATTTATTTTGATGGTGCTGCAGGGTCTTACAATGAAAGTGACAACACTAAAACCACAGGCCTATCCGTCCGCTGCCTTCGCGACGCCAACACCGGCCTCATCCCGGGATGCATCGACTTACTTGCGTGCAACTACAACCCCGATGCAACAGAAGAGGATGGCAGTTGCCTTTATCCGGGTGATACCTGCGAAGACTTAAACCCATTAACGGAAAATGATTTGCTTGATGAATTGTGCGAATGCGCGGGAACACCCATCGTTGTGAATTGCCCAACCTTAGACCCCGCCCTCCAAAACGGCCTCGTCGGCTACTGGCCTTTCTGCGGCAACGCGAATGATGAGAGCGGGAATGAAAACGATGGCGTGGTGAATGGCGCGACGTTGACGGAGGATCGGTTTGGGAATGCGGGAGGCGCTTTAGATTTTGACGGATTGAATGATTTCGTTGTAATTCCCCCAAGCCCAACACTTGATATTATCAATGATTTCACTGTGTCAAGCTGGTTCAATGCTGATTCAATAAATGACATTGCTATGCAAGTCAAAATGATTTTAGGTAGAAATGGCATCGGTTCGGGTGAAGGTGATTACACATTTGCCCTATCGAATAACCAATTCACAGAATTAAATACCGAGGGAGTCGTTTCTTTCTCCGCTACCCCATATCTCGGAATTGGCGGAACGGAACCGACAACTGAGCAGGGTGTTGTTGCAATAGATAGTTGGTATCATGTCGCTGTTACTTTTGACGACACTAATGATTCTCTATCCTATTTTATAAATGGTGTCTTAGTCGATCGTGTGTTTGCTCAAATGGAAATAAATTCCTCAGACGATAGTTTATTCATTGGTTGTGAAGTTGATCAACCGGGTATTAATTATAAATCATTCTTCAACGGCACCCTCGACGACATCGGTATCTGGAACCGCGCCCTCACCGCTGAAGAAGTAGCGCTGTTGTATGGCAGCTTCACGCAAACCATCCCCGGCTGCACCGATCCTTCCGCCTTCAATTACAACCCACAAGCCAACCAGAACGAAGGATGCTTATATGCCGCAAATGTGTTCGTATACAACGACCTCAACGGTAATGGCGAACACGAAAGCAATGAACCTGGCCTCGCGAACTGGCCGGTGGTTGGTAACGACATCAACGGACTGCTGTGGACCAACGGCAATGGTAACGCCTTTGTGACGGTACCACAGGGGGCTTACCAATTCACCGTATTGAACACCACAGACAATTGGGTGCTGACAACAGAAGCTTCAGGTATCTTGTCTGTGGGTAGTACGAATTGTACGGATCAGGCCGGCAATCCGACACCCTGCCCCAACACAACCTTATCCTTCGGATTGCAAGTCATCCCGGGCGAGGCCATCGTAGCTGCCGGTCCGTTCACGGGCTTCTGGGAAATTCTCCATTGCACTGATGGATACGAGTCAGGCGTGTACTTGGAAAACATCGGCTCGCAAACCGTGAGTGGTTTTATGACGCTCACGTGCGATCCGCTCTTTACACCGAATGCGAGCAGCTATTTCACAACCCCTCCTGTTGAAACAGGCCCCGGTTATGCGTTGTGGAACATAGCGGATTTCCTGCCGGGTGAATACGAACTGCTTTCTTACTTCGTACCCGGTCCCGGTGTCGAATACCTCAACGCGGTATTCAACTTCTCGCTGGAACTTACCCTGCTCGATCCGCAAGGCAACATAATCTTTGATGAAACCTGGAATGTTTCGCCTGTTGTGGCTTGTGCTTACGACCCGAATGACCTAACAGGATTCCCTGAAACGCTTAGTCATCTGCCAAGCCCGGAAAACGAAGGTTATACGATTGAACATTTTGTGCGCGAAGACGAGATGGTAGAGTTCCGCGTGCGCTTCCAAAACACGGGAACATTGCCCGCCGAGGACATCGATATCTACATTCCGATTGATGCTACTGTATGGGATTTGAGCACGATTGAACCCTTGGCGCGTGCGGCGGATATGCAAGTGCTGTGTTTGCACGATGGCGGCGACATCGACTTCAGTCTGTACGATTCGCTGGAACACGAATTACCCGAAGGTGTTATCGCCACGGATCTGCTCATCTTCAGCTTCGATGACATCTTCCTGCCTGACAGCGCCAGTGAGCCCGATGGCTCACAAGGGTATGTGTTCTTCCAGATGCAGGCAAAACACGGCTTGGATGTCAACACCGAACTCAACGCACAAGCGTTCATCTACTTCGAACAGAATCCTCCCATCACCACCAACGAAACGTATCACGTCATTTTCGACTGCGCATCCTTCACTCCAATGGTGGGTGATATAGAAATCTGTGATGGCGAAAGTTTGATTTTCGACGCCACACAGCCTTATGTGGACGCCTATGAATGGCGGCTCAACAACGTGGTGATAGGCAGTGCAAATACGCTGCAGTATCCCGCGGAGGTTGGAACATACACCCTTGAGCTCAACACGAAAAACGTGTTGTGCCCACAAGGAGAGAATCACGAAGTGACGGTTATCGTGCATGAAATTCCGGAACTTGATTTACCACTCAACGCTACGGTATGCGAAGGTGAAGAGCTGAGCTACGAAGCTGAAAGCAATGGCAGTGTAACATGGTCGAACGGCGCAAACACCGGCGATACGTTCACCGCAGCTCAAAGCTTCACCGTTACAGCAACAGCACTAGGAGAGGGTAATTGCAGCACCAGCGAAGACTGGATGGTAACGGTAAATCCACTGCCAAGTGCCGCCGTGGACAGCGCAAACTTTGTGCTCACAGCACTAGATGGTATTGCTTGGCAGTGGTCGGTTAACGGCGCGGACAATGCGACAACGCAAAGCATTACCGCAACGGAAAACGGTAATTACCAAGTGGAAATCACGAATGAATTTGGATGTGTGGCGATAAGTGATGTGATTGAAGTAGAATTACCAACTTCAGTATTCGTGCATTCGTGGTCAACCCACCACCTCTACCCGAACCCCATGACCACCGGCGCGCGCCTCGAACTACCGCAAGGCATCTTCGATGTTGCGCTCTACGACATCACGGGAGCATGCATACGCACCCTGTCAAAGCAACAAGGCACGGTCGTGATCGAGCGCGAGTCGCTCGCGAGCGGAGTGTATCAGTTGCAAGTGAGTCAAGGTGAAGTGGTGAAGAGTGTGCGGCTGGTTGTTGAGTAGGGGTGAGGTTCATGAGAAGCCGGGGTAGCGACGCACTGCAGTGCGTCGCCCTTAGACAGATGAACGCCCTACACTTCGCCATGCAGGCACTTCGTGTTGCGGGGCGGAGGTAACGACGCACTGCGGTGCGTCGCCCCACGACAAATGAACGCCCTACACTTTGCCACGCAGGTACCTCGTGTTGCAGGTCAGGGGTAACGACGCACTGCGGTGCCTTGCGGCGAAGAAGACCCATCCCCGACCCTTCCCAAAGGGAAGGGAGAACCCTTTTGATTAAGTAACCGATATGCTTCCGAGCCAATAGATTGCACAGAAGATCCTTCCCCGGAAGGAGCCTCCCTTCCCTTTGGGAAGGGTCGGGGATGGGTCTCGAAAAAGGGCTGCCCTTCTCCCTGTGAAGCGCCGGGGAAGGGTCAACCTACGACTATCCCCCCGACTGTTCATAAAATGAACATACATACCCATGCAACCCACAGCAATGTAATTAAGTTTATACATACGATTGGGTCTTAATACCCACTAACCTTTAATAACCAAATCCATGTTTTCAAACAAAAAAGTCTACAGACTCCTCATGGTCATTGCGCTTATCACGACGCTTGACCAAATCGCGCTCGCACAAATTCCATCCTATCTACCACCGGACTCACTGGTGGCCTGGTGGCCTTTCAATGCCAATGCAAACGACGAAAGTGGCAATGGGCATAATGGTATTGTCACCGGCGCGATGCCCGCTTTTGATCGTGTAGGAAATCCAAATGAAGCATACTTTTTTAACGGCGTTGAAGACCTTATCGAAGTCGCACATCACCCCGACCTAAATAGTTTTCCGATTACATACAGTTGGTGGATGAAGCCTCAAACGAATGACGATGGTGGACAGGTTTTTACGAAATACGCAAACGCAACTTGGAACGGTTACACTATTCAATATTGGCCAAGTTCAATTCCCGCTGCGCAATGGGAAGTGGCATACCGCGCCGGCTTCTCATATGGGGTTTACCAAACCTATGATACCCCTATTCCGCAATACGATTGGGCTTCAGATCCAAGTCTATTCGATGATAACTGGCACCACTACGCATTTGTAGTAGACTCACTCAACGGTACATTTTACAAAGACGGAAACGTTTTGGCTGTTTATCCATGGTGGTACGGTGGTGGAGCCGGCACCCCCGGCGCTGTAACCGGTCCCTGGAATTTGATTTTAGGCCAGGGTGTGCGTGGTATGCTCGACGATATGGCGATCTGGAAAACCGCTTTAACAAGTCAGCAAGTGACGGACCTCTATAATGCTTCGAACAACATTTGTCAGGCAACGATTCGTGTCTTCAACGACCTCAACGCAAATTGTATTTCCGATGATCAACAACTTGGATTACCGGGGCAATTCATCTCCGTGGAGCCTGGCGGATATGGATTTCTCACCGATATTACAGGAAGTGTATTTCTGTGTGATCTTCCCGACGGAGAATATGTAGCAACCATTGATACCATCAATAGCGGTTGGAGCACCAACTGTCCGGCTTCACAGGCAATCAGTATTGTCAACGGCGAAATGTCAATAGTGGAATTTGGGCTTATTTCCGATGAACCTTGCGGGATTCCAAATGTCACGATTATAAGCCCAACTATCCGACGATGCTCGGAACACACGTGGCCCATTTACATTTATGTGTGCAATGATTACATGGCCACAGGAGGTTACAATGATGGAAACGTGCTTGTGGATTTAGATGAAAACATCATTGTGGATCCGCTCACATCGCCACCATTTACTATCGAAAGTGATGGGCGCTATCGATTTGTTGTTGGAGCGATTGCACCGGGCGATTGCTTTACCATTGTCATCAACGCCAACTTCTCTTGCGACCTCGAAATCGACGAAACGATTTGCATGGAAGCCACATTAACTCCGTTGCCCCCATGCACCGAGATAGAAGGACCCGGCCCCGGTGAATGCACAGAACCCTGGGACCACTCGAGTTTGGAAGTGGAGGGTGAATGCGATGAAGATACCGGCACAATCACGTTCACGATCGAGAATGACGGTGAAGCCATGGTCTGCCCAAGTGAAGTGCGTGTGTATGTGGATGGTGAACTTTACGCGACCTATTACATTCAACTGGGCGCAGAATCCGACACCACTTTCACCTTCCCTACCAATGGCGGAACATGGATTTTACAAGCCGATCAGCATCCGCTTCATCCCGGCAACTCACACCCCAACGACCACGTCGAAGGTTGTGGTGATGTCGAAGGGGAAGGCGATGGTGATGACGATAACGAGGATGGTGACACCGAAGATGATGATGAATGGGAACCGGGCCTTGTAGATGATTTGCCTTGCGGTGATGAATCTCCCTTCGTGGATGAATACTGCGGACAAGTGGTGGGTAGCTTCGACCCCAACGACAAGCAAGGCTTCCCTGCCGGCGTTGGCGAAACGCACGACGTGCTTCCCAACGAACAACTGCAATACCTGATTCGCTTCCAGAATACCGGAACAGCACCGGCGTATACCGTTGTGATTCGCGATACACTCGACGACAATCTCGATATTTCATCGGTGACTCCCGGTGTGGCAAGTCATGATTACTCATTCACCATGTATGGTGAACGCGTGTTGCAGTGGACCTTCAACAACATCATGCTCGCCGATAGTTTTTCGAATGAAGAAGCAAGCCATGGTTTCATCACTTACACAGTGAACCAAATGCAAGACCTCGCTGATGGCACACAGATTAATAACAGCGCAGCGATTTACTTTGATTCGAATGAGCCTGTGATAACGAATACTACCCTGCACACCATTAATCATTGCTTGTTCTTGGAGAATCAATCGACTATCGAGGTGACGGCGAACGATGTGTATGTGGCGCCGGACGGACAGTTGTACAATACGTCGGGCACACACACCGCTATTGTGCCTAACGCTGCCGGTTGTGATTCAACCATTACAATCAACCTTACGATTGTGCTTGGTATTGATGAGCGGAGCGCACAAACCATTCATGTATTCCCCGTGCCCGCCTCACAATCCATCACAGCCTTGTGGGATGGTCAACCATCAAGCTACACCATTACTGCCCCTGATGGCCGCGCTGTATTGACAGGTCGCCTCAACGCCGGCAACAACGTCATTGATATTTGCACACTCGCATCAGGCAATTACTTCCTCAAAGCCGATAACCGCGTGACTCGATTTGTGGTGAAATAGGTCGGTTTTGATTGTTGAAAGTGAAGAAAAACGCACAGCCCATGATTCAAATCGTGGGCTGTGCGCTATTCACACCCAACTCTTGATTGCTTCTTGGTGAAGCGCAAATAGCGGCACTTTCGCCAAACTACCTTTCGCATGTTCGGATACCCCCAACATGCACTTGCTGAGATTAACCCTATCGATTGTCTTTTGGAGCTGCGCTGCCATCGCGGCCGCTCAAGTGCCGACCTACGCGCCGGTTGACAATCTCATTGCGTGGTATAACTTCAGTGGTGATGCGCAGGACGCGTCGAGCAACGGACACAATGGGTTGATGACGAATACAGCCGCAACCACGGATCGTCAAGGCCAATTGAATCAAGCGCTATTCTTCGACGGAACATCTTCCGATATTCTCGTTCCTTATGCCCCCGCATTCAACGCGTTTCCGCTTACCGTTTCTGTTTGGGTGCGCCCTGCTGAAGACGATAACGGCGGTATGATTATTCAACACTACGCCAATGCCTCCTGGAACGGCTGGGTGATGAGTGTCAGCGGTACTGAAACGCAGACGGTCGCACCGGGTTATATGCTCGCCGCACCACCCAACTGCAACGGTGTTGTTTCCACAGCCGCTTGCGCAACGGGCATCAATTATTCAGGCGATCTTTACGATAACCAGTGGCACATGCTCACGTTCTCCGTCGATGTCGATAGCGGACGGTTTTATTTTGATGGCGTGCAGCAAACAGCACAAGCGTGGACGGGAAACCCGGGTGCACCGGTCAATACCGATGATTTGCATATTGGTGGAACTGATCTCGGTTCCAACTTCCAATTCCATGGAAGTATCGATGAAGTAGGTTTGTGGAACCGCGCTCTGGATGCAACTGAAATCGAAATGCTTTTCCTTGGTATGCCTCCGACCGCGGGTTGCATGAATACCAATGCCTGCAACTACTCTCCTGAAGCAACGGTGGACGACGGTTCATGCGAGTTCAACTGCGCCGGTTGCGTGGATCCGTGTGCGTGCAATTATGATCAGAATGCCGTTATCAATGATGGCACCTGCGATTACTCCTGTAATGTGGCCTACAGCTTCATTACGGTATTTCACGATGTGAATGTGAATGGTATTTATGACAGCGATGAGACACCTGTGCAACATTGGCCCGTGCATATGGATGAACTGGAAAAGACGGTGTACACCAACGCGATGGGAATGATCATCGTTCCACTGCCCGTGGGCACCGTGCACTACACACTGCTGAACCCTACCGATAACTGGGTGAGCTCAACGCCGGAGGTCATTACCATTGATGTTCCCGGTTCTACCGTAGCGTTTTTTGGGTTGTATGAACCGACTGTAACCGCTCAGCCGGAGGCAACCATTATCGAGGCTTATCATCACTACATCCACTGTGAGGATGGTTTTGAAAGCGGAATTTTCTTGCGGAATAAAGGCAGCATTCCTATGTATGGAACACTGACCGTTACCTGCGATCCACTGTTTACTCCGCAAGCTGCAGCAGCATTGAGCATTGCACCCACCACATCAGGGCCCGGGTTCGCTAATTGGGATATTACCAACGTCGTGGCGTGGCAGGGACAGTTGCTGTCCTTTTCTATTGATGACCCAGGCGAAGCATACGCCGGTCAATTCTTCCCATTCACCATGCAACTCACGCTGTGGGACGCAAACGGCACGCCCGTCATGGATCAACAATTTGAGTTGTCACCACAAGTCATGTGCGAAGACGAAGCGCCACACGTTCATGCCTCTCCAATCGGGTACACCGATGAGCATCATTATGTGCAGCAAGGCGAGCGGATCACCTTCCGCACGCACTTTCTGAATTCAACTGATTCTGTTGCGCAGGATGTTCTCATGATTCAAAACCTCAACAGTCAACAGTTCATCACCGACAGCTTTGAATTGTTGTACACGTCAGCTGCCGTGGTTGGTTGTCTCCACGATGATGGAACAATCGACCTATCATTCAACAGCATTCAGCTTCCGCCTTCCGGTGAGAACCCTTCTGAGGCGATGGGTTACGCCGTATACACGGCTCAATTGCGCAGTGACCTCCCAACAGATAGCACGTTCCATCACGAGGCTTATGCGGTGTTTGATCTGGAGCAAACGCAGTTCATTGACTCGGTGTATTATACCATTTTTGATTGTTCACAATTGCTGGGAATAGAAGGCGATTATTCGCTTTGTGAGGGTGACAGCCTTTTGCTGGAGGCGATTGCGGACTCAGCGCTCGCGTATCGCTGGTATGTGGAAGATAGTCTCATGCACGAGGGACAAGTATTCTCGTATTTGCCCGAGGAAGGCCTCTACAGTGTGAAACTGGAGGTAATCAATCCTGTTTGCCAGGTAAACGAAAGTAAATCCGTCAGCATTTATCCTTTGCCCTCCGGTGAAATCGTGTTTCAGGATCCCTTATTGTTTATTCCGGGTGCGGCGGCGTGTCAGTGGTACTTCAATGATCAGTCGGTGGAAAACAACTTCGCTCCTCAACTACCCATGATGGGCGATGGTATATACCGTGCGCGCATCATCGGAGAGGGTAACTGCGAAAGCTGGACGAGTGAATTTGTCGTCAATCGTGTTGATGAATTTGAAGCCACCGTTCAATGCTACCCCAATCCCGCAACGCATGAGCTTCGAATCGCCTCAACCAAAGCGCTGCATTCGCTCAAATTGACCGACATGATGGGACATGTGGTGTGGCAGCAGGACTCTTCCCGGCAACAGCACATCATTGATGTAAGCGGGTTTGCGCGCGGTTGCTACTGTCTGCAAATAGAAACGCCGACGCAGCTGATTTGCCGCAGCATCATGTTGGAGTAGTCCGGTCATTCTTCTTATTAATAAGAATATTAGCGCCCGAGAATTCGGGCGTTTTTCATGAGAATTCGTTGACCCCAAAACGCAAATTCATCGATTTCTCATTCAATTCCGACGCCTACTAAGTTGGGTTCATGACCGGTGTGTGGCCGTCGCATCTTCGCAGAGGAAAGGATGAACAACTAGTCATCACAACCACATAACCAAACAAAAATTACTTACCAACCTAAAACAACATCATTATGAAAACCATCTTCAAAACCATCCTCGCAGCACTCGTTCTGACCATCACCGTAGCTTCTTGCACCAGCACAAAAGGAACAGGTTACCAAGGTCACTTAAAGAATAAAAAGAACACCTGCCTTCACAGCGACTTCGGTTGCGGATGGAACAACAAGGGCAAGCGTTAAGAAGAGATCGTATAACCACCTAACGCCTAAACAAATCATGAATAAGAAAATCATTTCCCGGCTGCTGATGGCCTTCGCCCTGGGACTAATGCTGCAAGCGTGCTCCACACATCATCACACGGTGTATCAATACAACCGAGGTCGACAAAAGAGTGCGGCATTCCTGCTCAACAAGCAAGGCCCAGGCGCCCATTGGGCCAACAAACGCGAACGCTACAGCCCAATCGACTAGCGGAACACCACGCGCTGAACCGCCATGTGGTCTTCCTTCGACATCACAATGGTGTACAAGCCGGCAGCCTGATGAGGAATGGCAATCAACTGTTTGCCCGAGGCCAGAATGCCATTGTGCAGTACTTCAACTAATTCGCCTTGTGCATTGAAGAGCTGAATCGTCTGACGCTCTGCTGAGGGAACATACACGTCAAGCGTCATCCCCTCATCCGAAGGATTCGGATATACATTGAAGAAGAAGAGCGGCTTGATGTCACTCACGCCCGTGGCTGTTGTGATGTTGATGTCATCCAGATAAAGATTGTTACCGCCGTAGCTGGTAAACTCAAACCGCACACGGAAGCGATCATTAAACCATTCCGTATTCGTTAAGCTTATCGTGTTGCTTTCCCAATCAGCGGCGGAAGAAGGCGTGAAGAAGGAGTTAGTATTCGACGCAGTCGGCAGATTCGTCAAGCCCTTGTGCAGCTTACGCAGACTCCAAGTGGTTCCACAATCCCCCGAAACACTTATGCGTAGGCGATCGTCGGTCTCATCAATGCGATTGGCATAAGCCCATTTGTACGTGATCTCAGCACTTTCCACACCCGTCATGTCCATAGTAGCGGTGTAGAATTCATCTGTATTCCCCACGTCAACACTGTAGTTGCGAATACGCAACGACTTTGATCCTGAATAAAATGCGTTCGGCGTAACCTCCCACGTTTCATCTCCCTCCAAGTTATTCGTAATCCAGTTGCCCGGCCATTCTGCTTCAAAACCCTCTGCGATCGGGGCGCTCAGCATCCCACCGGTCAGCACACGCACGAAGGCGGTTTCTGTGGTGCTGATGTTTTGAACTCCATTGCTCACTGTTAGCGACACATTGTAGACACCTTCATTTGCATAAGCATGCACAGGATTCTTGTGCACTAGCGGGTCGGTACCACTCAAGGTCTGACCATCGCCAAAGTCCCAGCTCCAACTGGTTACGTTGTGATACGATTCATCAAAAAACGTCATGGTATCGCCGGCACACACCGTGAATTGTGAGGCCGAAAATGCTGCCAGACACAGTGGTGGATTCAAGACACCCGTTTCTTCCAGATTCGCTTGCGTCCACAATTGATTGCGCTGCGCGGTGTTGCTCTGCAACGCGGTGCGCATACGCGTGCGCTGACCCTGTGTAAACATGCGACTGCAATAGGAGTACTCCATGTAATTCTGCACATTGTCGACGGCGCTTCCACATGAGGCACCATCGAGGTTACACGAGGTATAACCAATGGTGTTCGGTGTGTCATTGACGTTGTCATCGAAATCACAGTTCGTGGCTTCAGCCGGGTTGTTTGTAGGACCCCAGGTGTGGTATAAGTTCAACCAATGGCCGACCTCGTGCGTGAGGGTTCTGGAGCGGGCAAGCTGACTGGTCTCAATCGACCCAACATAATCACTGCGCATCACAATTCCGTCTTCAAACGCTCCCCAAGTGCCGTTGACATCACCCGGGAGATTGGTAAATCCCGCAATACCGCTTCCAATCGTCTTACACACCCAAATGTTGAGATAGCTGTTGCGCGGCCAGTACGAAAGGGCCTTCATATCCGGATTGGTTCCGTCGTTGGTGAGGTCGCTGACGATACGATTGATGCCGCTGTGGCAATTGCCGTCGGGATCAATAGTTGCCAATCGAAATTCGATATGACAATCGGCAGCAATCGGCGCAAACGCATCCACAATCACGGATGTATCGGCGTTCTGTTTGCGGAAGTCACGTGTGAGGATAGCGATGGCGTCTTGGATTTGAGACTCGCTAATGTTCTCCGGTCCATTCTCATGGATGATGTGAAACAC
Source organism: Flavobacteriales bacterium (assembly GCA_046304755.1). GTDB lineage: Bacteria > Bacteroidota > Bacteroidia > Flavobacteriales_D > Sanyastnellaceae > JAIBBG01. The sequence continues at coordinate 5,021 of JBKCDO010000020.1, read as the reverse complement.
CACGGGGATGATGTAGACTTCCGTTCCACCGCCACGCTGTGCCTGAGCATCTTGACACGCTTGCTCCAGGGCCTGAGTGGCGCTTAGGGATTCAGCGTGTGCATGTGGGTGACGGGCAAACAGTCGCTCACGGGCAGCTACCTGTCCACAGAAGTGAGTAACGTGTTCCTGTGCGATGCCGCTTGCAGCATACAAAGCAAAGCAGACGAGTGAAAACAGCTTTATCCGATTCATAATGGGGAAACAAAATTAAGCCCTTGCGGGTTCAACAGGTACAGTTAACAGCGCCCGCACCCTAACTCTTGGGTTCAGTAGTATTTGTGGCGGTTTAAATGCGTGCTGTTTCACAGAAAAATGCATTGCCTGACGTACTTTTGCGCTCCGATTTAAACGCGCCATGAGCCAAAAAAACACCCGTAATTTTTGCATTATCGCACACATCGACCATGGTAAAAGCACCCTGGCCGACCGACTGTTGCAGGTCACCAAAACTGTTGATGAGCGCAAACTGGTTGCACAGACGCTCGACGACATGGATCTGGAGCGTGAAAAGGGCATCACCATCAAGGCCCACGCGATTCAAATGAATTACACCTACAAGGGTGAAAAGTACATCTTGAATTTGATTGATACCCCCGGTCACGTTGACTTTTCCTACGAGGTATCGCGTTCGATAGCCGCCTGTGAAGGTGCGTTGCTCATTGTAGATTCTACTCAAGGTATTCAGGCGCAAACGATTTCGAACCTTTACCTCGCGCTTGAGCACGACTTGCACATCATTCCAATCCTGAATAAACTGGATTTGCCCAATGCTGAGCCTGAATTGGTGAAGGATCAAATCGTGGATCTCATTGGCTGTGATCGCGAGGAAATCATTCATGCTTCCGGGAAAACGGGATTGGGTGTTGACGAAATTCTCTCAGCCATCTGCGATCGCATACCGGCTCCCCAAGGCGACCCGAATGCACCACTGCAGGCGATGATCTTTGACTCGGTATTCAACTCCTTCCGTGGAATCATTGCCTACTACCGCATGCGCAACGGCGTCATCCGCAAGGGTGATAAGGTAAAATTCATGAACCTCGACACGGTCTATGAAGCCGATGAAGTGGGCATCATGGGGCTGTCGTTACAGCCGCGTGACGAAGTGCGCGCAGGGGATATCGGCTACATCATTTCGGGTATTAAAAAGGCGACCGAAGTAAAAGTGGGTGATACCATTACCCACCTCGATCGTCCGTGCACCGAAGCTATCAAGGGTTTTGAGGAAGTGAAGCCGATGGTATTCGCCGGAGTTTATCCCGTTGATACAGACGATTATGAAGACCTCCGCGCATCGATGGAGAAATTGCAATTGAACGACGCCTCACTCGTGTTTGAACCGGAAAGTTCGCAAGCGCTTGGAGTCGGCTTCCGCTGCGGCTTCTTGGGAATGCTGCACATGGAAATCATCCAGGAGCGTCTGGAGCGTGAGTTCAATATGACCGTGATTACGACGGTTCCTAACGTGTCGTATTACGCCTACACATCGAAGGGTGATAAACTGGAAATCCACAATCCGTCGGAGCTTCCCGATCAAAACAAACTCGACTACGTAGAGGAGCCATACATCAAAGCGCAAATCATCACCAAGGGTGATTTTGTTGGATCCGTAATGACGTTGTGTATTGAAAAGCGCGGAATCATTGTGGGTCAAACCTATCTCACCGCAGACCGCGTCGAGCTTACGTTTGAAATGCCACTCGCCGAAATCGTTTTCGATTTTTACGATCGCTTGAAAACGATTTCCAAAGGATATGCTTCCTTCGATTACCATCCTATTGGCTACCAGCAAAGCGATTTGGTGAAGATGGATATCCTGCTCAACGGTGATCAGGTCGATGCGCTGTCCGCCTTAATTCACCGCGATCACGCGTTTGATTTAGGGAAGAAAATCTGCATCAAGCTCAAAGAGCTTATCCCGCGACAACAGTTTGAAATCGCACTACAGGCTGCCATTGGTGCCAAAATCATCGCTCGTGAAACCATCAGCGCACTGCGTAAGGACGTTACTGCCAAGTGCTACGGTGGTGACATCTCGCGTAAACGCAAACTGTTGGAAAAGCAGAAGGAAGGTAAGAAGCGCATGCGCCAGGTGGGCAGCGTAGAAGTGCCGCAGGAGGCGTTTTTGGCTGTGCTAAAATTGAACTCGTAAACGTTCACAGCGCATACTTTCGCCCAAACTCTCGGTCTCCGACGAGCTGCAGCGCGTCGAACACCGCGAAAAGAAGCAGACGCAGACTCTAAAACACGAGCCATGTCAAACAACGATATCATGAAAAAACTGCGCGTAGCCTTAAAGCTGCGCGATACAGAGATTGTCAAAATCCTCAAGCTTGCTGATTTCGACATGACCGAGTCGGAGCTGGGTGCTATTTTTCGGAATGAAGATCATCCGAAGTACAAGGAATGTGGCGATCAACTGCTGCGTAATTTTCTGAATGGACTCATCATTCACATGCGCGGACCCATGCCGGCGGAGAAGCCAGCCGCTCAACCGAAACCACAAACGGAAAAGCCTAAGCAGCCCAAGCCGGAGCGCAAGCAGTTGCATTTTAAGAGGAAATAGCCCCTTATCGATTTGTTGTAAACACGTCAGTTAAATAAGAACGCCCCTCGGCTGCGCTCGGGGACCGTAAATCTTTCGGAAGATGGTAGGCTTCTACTTCGCTCAGCCAAGGCCAGTGTCCACCGAGCGGAGCCGAGGTGGTGGTGCACTTTAAAAACAACGGTGCCCGAGCGCAGTCAAAGGCCCATAACACATCAAAACAGAAACCGCAGTGTGCTATAAGCTGAGCACCTAGTCCTCTGTCCTCAGTACCTAGTCCTCTGTCCCTACTCCTTAATACCGACTAAGTCCATCATAAACGCGTACTCCAGCGCTACTTCTTTCAGCGCTTCGAAGCGTCCGCTTTTACCGCCGTGACCGGCGTCCATGTTGCACCAGAAAAGCAGATGGTTATTGTCGGTTTTATACTCACGGAGTTTCGCTACGTATTTAGCCGGCTCCCAATATTGTACTTGACTATCCCAATAGCCTGATGTTACGAGCAGGTTCGGATACGCCTTCTTCTCGATGTTGTCATACGGTGAGTATGACTTCATGTAGTCGTAGTACTCTTTGTTCTTTGGATTGCCCCACTCGTCAAATTCGAATGTGGTCAGTGGAATGGTTTCATCCAGCATTGTAGTGATGACATCCACGAAAGGCACTGCGCTTACTACTCCGCGCCACAAATCGGGACGCATGTTGGTGATGGCGCCCATCAGCAAACCGCCGGCACTTCCGCCCATTGCGAAAAGTTTTTCCTTACTCGTGTAGTTGTTTGCAATCAAATGTTCTGCGCAATCGATGAAGTCGGTGAAGGTGTTTTTCTTCTTCAACAATTTTCCATCTTCATACCAGTGACGACCCATTTCTTGTCCACCACGGATGTGCGCAATGGCATACACAAAGCCGCGGTTCAGTAGGCTTAGACGAGCTGAAGAGAATCCCGCATCCATCGTTGCACCATAAGAACCATATGCATAGAGCAGTGTGGGTGCTGATCCATCCAGCGCAGTTCCTTTTTTGTACACCAATGAAATAGGCACCATCGTTCCGTCAGTTGCCTTCGCGTACAATCGCTCACTGTTGTATTGACTCGGATCGTGACCACCTACAATCTCTTGCTGTTTCATCAGCTTACGATCCTTCGAGTTCATGTTGAAATCATACGTGCTGGCCGGTGTGGTCAAACTGCTGTAGCCGTAGCGCAGCACGTCGGTTTCAAACTCAGGATTGGAACCAACGCCCGCAGCGTAGGTTGGATCTTGAAAATCCACGTAGTATTCCGACTTATCAGCCCAACGAATAACGCGCAGTTGCGTGAGTCCGTTTTTACGCTCATCTACTACGAGGAAGTCCTTGAATATCTCAATGCCCTCGAGAAGAACATCAGCACGGTGGGCAATGACTTCTTGCCAGTTTTCTTTGGTTGTCGCTGTTTCCGGACAACTCATCAGACGGAAGTTTTTCGCGTCGAGATTCGTAGTGATGTAAAAGCGATCACCGTAGTGGTCAATGCTGTATTCGAGGTTGCGTTCACGCGGTTGAATCACCTTGAATTCACCAACGGGAGCGTCAGCACTCAACACACGGTACTCATTGCTCAGTGTTTGGTTGGAGCCAATCACCATGTACTGCTTGCTCTTTGTTTTGTAAACGAAACACGAGAACTCTTCATCTTTTTCTTCAAACACCATCACATCGCTTGCCTGCGGTGTGCCAAGTGTGTGGCGCCAGATCTGGAATTCACGCAACGTCGTAGGGTCTTTCTTTACATAGAACAACGTCTTGTTGTCATTCGCCCAAACGGGACAACCGGCAATACCTTCAATCTTATCGCTCAGCATTTCTCCCGTTTGAATATTGCGGAATGAAGCATTATAAATGCGACGACTCACCAGGTCTTCACTATACACCAGAATAGTGTTGTCTTCACTCACATCCAATCCGCCTAGCGCCCAGTAATCGTGGCCTTCGGCGAGAGCCGGACCATTGACCAGAATCTCTTCCGTGCCCGTTTCCATACTGTCTTTTTTGCGACAGTTGAACGCATAGTCTTTTCCGGCCTCGTAGCGTGTGTAGTACCAATAGCCGTTTTGTTTCACCGGAACACTCTGGTCAGTTTCCTTGATGCGCCCCTTCATTTCTTCGAAGAGCTTCGTTTGAAACGCATCGGTGTGCGCGAGCATCGACTTGGTGTAGGCGTTTTCTGCGTTCAGGTAATCCAGCACGTCCTTCGTTTGCTGATCACGTGTTGAATCCGGCGCATTTTTCTGATCATCGCTGAGGCGCATCCAGTAATAATTATCCACACGGGTATCACCGTGCTCTGTCATTTCGAAGGGTATCTTTTTGGCCATAGGGGGCTGTGCTGTTGGGGGTGTAACGGCAGTGTTACAGGCTGCGAAAATAAGGGCGAGAAGAAGGAAAGAAG
>JBKCDO010000019.1:0-14500 GCA_046304755.1 Flavobacteriales bacterium | reverse complement strand
GAGCATTTACGATTTGAATGGCACACGCATTCGTCAGTTCAAGAAGGGTGATCCAACCACATCACTCGACTGGGATTTGAAGAATGATCAGAACATTCCAATCGCCAGCGGCACGTACATCATCCACATCGAAGTACCGGGTATCGGTGAAAAGATTTTGAAATGGTTCGGTGTGATGCGACCAATTGACCTTGACTCTTTTTAGGGACTGAGGACTGGGGACTGAGGACTGGTTACAGGGTACTCAGTCCCCAGTACCCAGTACCCACTACTCCCTAATGGTGTTCTTGATAATCGGCTTCGGCTTGGGCACGCTGCGTCGCGCTTTGCGGATGCTGACGTTTAGGTCGAATCCGATGAGTACAATCACACAATTGATGTTGAGCCAGATGAGCAGCACCATCAATGTTCCCAGTGAGCCGTAGAGTTTGTTGTATGTCGCGAAGTTGTTGACGAAATAGGCAAATGCGAGCGAAGTAACAATGAAGCTCAGCGTTGCTAAGGTTGCTCCAACATTGAAGAATGTCCAGCGACGGATGCGTTTGCGCACACCAACATTGTAAAGTGTGCTGATAATTGCATATACCAGTGAAATAGAGACCATCCACTTTGCGAAGTTGAGTATCGGTATGTAGCCTCGATCTCCGATAATGCCGACCTGATGCAAATATTCGAAAATGACGCCACTGAAAACGAGCACGACGACTGCCAGGAGCATTATTGACCCGAGCACAAAAATCAGAACGATGCTGGCGATGCGCATCACAATCGGATGGCTCTTGTCTTCGAAGTGATAGCTTTGATTGAAGCCAATCAGAATCGCGTTGATGCTGTTCGATGCGTAATAAATCAACAATATGGTACCTAATGAAAGCAGCCCGCTGTGCTTTTGATTGATCAGGTCGTCGAGGGTTTCTTCAAAAAGACTGAACGTATCTCCGGGAAAAAATCCGCGAATACTATCGAAGAGTGACTCTTGAAAATTATCAATCGGGATATACGGAATGAGCGAGAGCAGAATGATGATGGCCGGAAAGAAGGCCAAAAAAATCCGGAATGAAATGGCGGACGCCCTTGTTGCCAGCTGCCCTTTCACAATCGATTCCGCAAAAAACGAAGACACATACCAAATGGAAAGCCCTTGAAATCCTGGCGGTCGCAGGGTATCCAAGTAGTTCACCGATTTGGCAACTACCGGCATGTTTCGCAAGCGGGATTTCCAATTTGGGGTTTCTGTCATCGAGCGCGAAAATACCAACTTGTGACCATCATGCGTGGAATTAGCACGCCTTCAGACTCAAGTCGAGTGATTCAATCTGGTGCGTCAATGCGCCCATGGAAACATAATCCACTCCGGCCAGGGCGTAATCGCGAATATTCTTTTCGGTGATTCCTCCGGAGGCTTCGGTCTCGATGCGACCGGCGATGAATTCCACCGCAGAGGCAATCTGAGCAGGTGTCATGTTATCGAGCAACACTCGGAACACAAATCCGGATTCTACAATGGCCTTCACTTCATCCATGGTGCGCGCTTCGACCTCTACCTTGAGCGCCTTGCCCTTTTCATTAAGGTAAGTTCGCACATGACTCAGTGCCGGTTCTACACCGCCTGCAAAATCGATGTGATTATCCTTTACCAGAATCATATCGTACAATCCGAAGCGATGGTTAACTCCGCCACCCATGCGCACGGCTTCTTTCTCGAAGAAGCGAAAACCGGGAGTTGTTTTGCGCGTATCGAGCAACTTGCATTTGGTATCAGCGATAAGGCTTTGAATGCGATGTGTTTTCGTGGCGATACCACTCATGCGCTGCATGAAATTCAGAGCGAGTCGTTCGCCAATGGTTATGCTGCGCGAAGAACCTTCAAGATAAAAGGCAACATCACCGGGTGCAATCGTGTCACCGTCATTCAATACGCGTGTAAAAACCAATTGGTTATCCACTTGCTCAAACACACGGCGTGCAACGTCGATGCCGGCGATGATACCGGGCTGTTTCACCAACAGCCTGGCTTTGCCTGTAGCTTCTGCCGGGATGGTGGCTAACGTGGTATGATCACCATCGCCAAGATCCTCGGCCAAAGCGGTGCGTATCAAGTCATCGGGATTGAAACTCCCGAAAGTGTATTCATGTTTCATCGTAAAATCAGCGTAATGCGTTCAGACAATTGGTAGCTCACTCACCTCAGTCGCGCTCAATTTTGAGTTGTTTAATTTTCATCGCCCCGTCTTGTTTTTTCATGAAAAACGTAACGCGATAAATTCCTTTGGCGGTAACGAGTTCTGCAATTCTGAATTGGTCGTCAAGCTTGGAAGTACCCTGATGTTTGATGGTAAATCCCGTTACCTGGTTTTCCTTGAGAAATTGAGCGAGCGCCGCTTGAGCTTGCGCCTTCTCCATCACACCTTCTTTATCAGGCATGGTCAATTCAAGTTGGGGCATGAAAAAAGCAGCGATACCTGCCGCGTCAGACTTTTTGAAAGCGCCTGCCACTTGATTGGTGATGTCTTGTGCGCCGAGGTGAAGAGTCACCAAAAACAACAGCGTGCTAAGAAGAAATTTCATGTTTATTACGATTAGGTTTTTCCCGACAAGGATAACGCCTGTGCGTATTTTCCTTCTGAATTCCCTGCTAACATAAGCAAAATTCCTGCACGGCCTAAGTAGAACAGAATCACGAATTGGATATTGTCGGCTATAAACAAGAAAGCCGGCTAACGAGGGTTAGCCGGCCTGTATGGTTGTAGTCAGCGCTGATTAAGCGTTGTCTGCAGATTCTTTTTCCATCACCACTTTACCCTTGTAGTAAAGTTTGCCTTCATACCAATGAGCATGGTGCATCAGGTGAGGCTGACCTGTAGTTGTGCAGGTTGCCACGTTAGGCGCTTCAATTTTATAGTGTGTTCTGCGCTTCGCTTGGCGGGTCTGTGAGATCCTGTGTTTGGGATGTGCCATTTTAGTATGGTATTAAATCAATTATTCTTCTTCGTCAAAAAATTCGTTGTCTTCGGGGTCTTCGTAGTTCAAGTTCTTCAGCGAGGCCCATTGTGTATTGGCGGTTTGGTCAACCTTGTATTGTGCCAATCGTTTGAGGGCTTCAGCATTGCAAAGGGACTCATCCACGTGAACGTGGCGAGCGGGCAGTGCCAGGTGACTATACTCGTAGAGGTAGTGGGCCAAATCAATTTCGTGTTCATTGGGTCCCAAAATCAGCAATTCGTCATCGGCTTCTGAGGTCTGATCACCGAATTTAACGATGAGATGCTGTTGCGTTTGAATGGGCAACATCAGCTCATCTCCGCAGTGATCACAGGTGGAGCGGACGTTTCCATTGAGTTGGAAATCCAGCACCATCATCGTGCTTTGCTTTTCAAGACTCACCTGTGCCTCAATTGTGGCCTCGTGAATCTCGGAGAACTCGAATACTTCAAAGAACGCATCAGTCAGTTGAAATTCGAAGTGGTGGTTACCCGCCTTCAAACCGAGATAGGGAATACGGTATTCCTTGTTGTTTTTCACGGTAAGCCGAATTTCAAAAACGGACGGCAAAAGTAATCCCTTTTTTCACTTTTCCAAAGGTTTGCTGTGGAAAAATCCGAGTTGTAGGATTATAGGATTGTAGGATTATAGGATTGCAGGGGGCGACAAGTGTGAAAGGGTGGCCCAATAATCCCATTTTCCGGATATCCTCTCCGGAAGCAACTTTTCCTTGTGCAAATGGCCTGTAGTCTTACATTTGCCCGCATTTCCAACCTTCAAAACCGCATCTATGAATCGAATTACTGCTGCCATTACTGCTGTTCAGGGATTTGTACCCCCGGATACGCTCACCAACTTTGACTTGGAGAAAATGGTAGACACGACCGACGAGTGGATTCGCACGCGCACCGGAGTGGAGGTTCGTCACATTCTCAAAGGCGAAGGCTTGGGCACAAGTGATATGGGCGCAGAAGCCGTGAAGGGATTGCTGGCCAAGCGTGGTATTGAGGCCTCAGAAATCGACTTGTTGATTTGCGCCACCGTGACCCCCGACCATGTCTTTCCGGCCACAGCCAACATCATCTCGGATAAGGTGGGTGCCGTAAATGCCTGGAGTTACGATATTAATGCCGCCTGTTCAGGGTTTATTTTCGCGCTAGCTACTGCTGCTCAGTTTGTTGAAACCGGCAAGTACAAAAAAGTGGTGGTCGTGGGTGCTGATAAAATGTCGAGCATCATTGATTATACCGACCGTGCTACCTGCATCATCTTCGGCGACGGCGCAGGCGCGGTGTTGCTTGAGCCAAGTACAGAAGGTGTAGGGGTTATGGACAGCATCTTGCGCTCCGATGGTAGTGGCCGTCAGTACTTGCATCAAAAGGCAGGAGGATCGGTAAAGCCTGCTTCCCATGAAACAGTTGATAACAAGGAGCATTACGTATTTCAGGACGGTCAGCCGGTATTCAAGGCTGCGGTGAAAGGGATGGCGGATGTTTCAGCCGAAATCATGGAGAAAAACGGTCTGAGCGCAGATGATGTGGCTTGGCTGGTTCCCCACCAAGCCAATTTGCGCATCATCGATGCAACCGCCAACCGCATGGGTGTTGGACCGGAGAAAGTGATGGTCAACATACAGCGCTATGGCAATACAACCGCCGGCACCATCCCGCTGTGTTTGTGGGATTGGGAAAAGCAGCTGAACAAGGGCGACAATATCATTTTAGCAGCCTTCGGAGGCGGATTCACCTGGGGTGCTGTTTACCTCAAGTGGGCGTACTCCGCTAAATAACGTTTATCCAATCAAATTCGATAACTTTGGCAAAGACAACCAAACCGAAAGCAGCGGCAAAACCCACAGCACAAGCTGAAGAGGCGCTGTTATTAAATGAAAATCAGGATATGAATCTCACACAAATTCAAGAGCTGATCAAGTTCGTTTCAAAGAGCGGCGTCAGCGAAGTGGCTATTGAGCAGAAGGATTTCAAAATCACTATTAAGGCTCAGGAGTCCAAAACAAAAGTTCAGGAGGTTATCCAAGTAGCCATGCCGGCTGCAGCGCCTACTCCGGTTGCTGTTGCACCGGCTCCGGCAGCCGCGCCTGCACCTGCAGCGCCGGCTGCAGCGCCCGAGGCAAAAGGCAACACCATCGAGATTCGCTCACCGATGATTGGAACATTCTACCGCTCTCCTTCACCGGATAAACCCGCCTTCGTTGAAGTCGGAGCCGTTATCAAGCCGGGCAGCACCGTATGCGTGATCGAGGCGATGAAGCTTTTCAATGAAATTGAATCGGAAATTTCAGGTACCATCGTGAAGGTATTGGTCAACGACAGCACACCTGTTGAATACGACCAGCCTTTGTTCCTGGTAGAACCTGCATAACCACCGGAAAGTTGATGCGCTCATCGCTCGGCATGTTCCGGCCGATGTGTTTGCTCCTATCCACCACAAATCAACACGAGACATCATGTTCAATAAAATTCTGATAGCCAACCGCGGCGAAATCGCACTTCGCGTCATTCGCACGTGTAAAGAAATGGGCATCAAAACGGTCGCTGTTTACTCTACTGCCGACCGCGACAGTCTTCATGTCCGTTTTGCAGACGAGGCTGTTTGCATTGGTCCTGCACCGAGCAAAGAGTCGTATCTGAAAATCCCGAACATCATTGCGGCTGCGGAAATCACCACTGCCGATGCGATTCACCCCGGTTACGGATTTCTTTCTGAAAACGCCATCTTCTCGAAGGTGTGCAAGGAGAACGGGATCAAGTTCATCGGTGCTTCGCCTGAGATGATTGAAGCCATGGGCGATAAAGCCAGTGCTAAACAAACCATGAAGGATGCTGGCGTTCCTACTATTCCCGGCAGCGACGGTCTATTGGAAAGTTTGGAGGATGCTCTTGAGATTGCCAATAAAATTAAGTATCCCGTTATGATGAAAGCCACTGCCGGCGGTGGTGGTAAAGGGATGCGCATTTGTAAGAACGACGATGACGTTCGCGATGCCTGGGAAAAGACGCGCCGTGAAGCACTCGCTGCGTTTGGCAACGACGGTATGTACATGGAGAAATTCGTGGAAGAACCCCGTCACATCGAAATTCAAATTGCCGGCGACCAATACGGTAAGGCGTGTCACCTCAGCGAACGCGACTGCTCTATTCAACGCCGTCACCAGAAACTGGTAGAAGAAACCCCTTCGCCTTACATGACCGATGAGCTTCGTGAAAAGATGGGGCAAGCCGCCATCAAAGCAGCTGAAGCGGTGAAGTACGAAGGTGTTGGTACGGTGGAGTTTTTGGTCGACAAAAACCGCGACTTCTATTTCATGGAAATGAATACGCGTATTCAGGTGGAGCACACGATTACCGAAGAGGTAATCAACTACGACCTGGTAAAGGAGCAGATTAAATTGGCTGCCGGTGAACCGATTTCAGGCCGCAACTATTACCCAAAGATGCACGCTATCCAGTGCCGCATCAACGCTGAAGATCCATTTAAGAACTTTGCTCCTAGTCCCGGTAAAATCACGTCCTATCACTCACCCGGTGGACATGGTGTTCGTCTCGACACGCACGCCTACGCAGGCTACATTATTCCGCCGCACTACGATTCGATGATTTCCAAACTCATCGTTGTGGCGCAAACGCGTGAGGAAGCCATTACTAAAATGGAGCGTGCACTCGACGAGTACATTATTGAAGGTATCAAGACTACGATTCCATTTCATCAGCGATTGATGAAGAATGAAAAATTCCGCGAGGGAGACTTCACTACGAAGTTCATGGACACGTTTGAGATGTAGTGATATTCACTAACGAAACTGTGAGCCATGCTATTCAACTCCCTTGAATTCGCGATTTTTCTGCCCATCGTTTTCGTGCTGTTCTGGTTTGCCGCGAAAGGCAATACCCGTCTTCAGAATTTCATACTGCTGGTCTCGAGTTGCATCTTCTACATGTTTCTCATTCCGGAGTACATCCTGATTCTTTTTCTCGCTATCGTGATTGATTACTTCGCCGGCATTTGGCTGGAGCGAACGGCAGGAAACAAACGCAAATGGCTCCTCTGGTTGAGCATCATTTCGACATGCCTCATCCTGTTTGTCTTCAAGTACTACAATTTTTTCATCGACAACACGAATGCGCTCGCCAAACTGATTGGTTGGAACTATTCCATCGAAGCGCTTCAAATTGCGCTTCCCATCGGGTTAAGTTTCCATACGTTTCAGAGCTTGAGTTACGTCATCGATGTTTACAACAAGGAGCAAAAAGCCGAGCAGGATTTCTTGACGTATTCGGTATATGTCATGTTCTTTCCTCAACTCGTTGCCGGACCAATTGAGCGCGCCGGCAACCTGCTTCCGCAATTTCACGCACCCAAAAAGTTTGACCTGGCATTAGCCTCCGATGGCATGCGCCAGATATTGTGGGGACTATTTACCAAAGTGGTCATTGCCGACAACTGTGCGCTTTATGTCAATGCGGTATATGGCAATCACGCCAATGAGACGACAGGCTCTCTTTGGCTGAGCGCGATTTTATTTTCTTTTCAGATTTACGGCGACTTCTCCGGTTATTCGAACATGGCACTTGGAACGGCAAAGCTCTTTGGCTTTCGGTTAATGCAGAATTTCAACTACCCGTATTTCTCTCGTGATATCGCGGAGTTCTGGCGCCGCTGGCATATTTCACTTTCCACCTGGTTCCGTGATTACGTGTACAAGCCATTGGGTGGAAATAAAGGGTCAATGCTAAAAACCTTTCGCAACACGATGATCATTTTCGTTGTCAGCGGATTTTGGCATGGAGCCAATTGGACTTTTATCGCGTGGGGCGCTTTGAATGCCCTGCTCTTCGTTCCCCTATTGCTCACCGGAAAAAACAAGCGCTATTTTTCCGTTGTAGCAGAAGACCGCGTGCTCCCATCATGGAGAGACACCATGAGCATCGGCCTCACGTTTTTGCTGACAACCTTGGCTTGGGTCTTTTTCCGCTCTGCTACCATGACAGAAGCCATAGCTTATTTACAAGGCATGTTTTCATGGCAACACATGGGATTGCCCAAAAACGCGAATTTCACATTACTGGTGCTCATCACCATCTTTATCACCATTGAATGGGTTGGTCGTCGTAAGCCGCATGCGCTGGAAGTTTCATCACTTTCACCAACGCGTCGCAGGCTTGCCTATACAGGGGTTTTTCTCATGATATTCTTCTTTGCGGTTTACAATAAATCAGAATTCATCTACTTCCAATTTTAAGCGCTGCCTAAGGAGCATGAAAATATTCCTCATTAAAATCGCTATCGCTTCGCTTCTCGCAGGACTGCTTCATCTTGGCTTTTCACTTTTTTCTGATGGTAAAACCGACGACTTCTATTTACGATTTACCACACCTCAAGCGCCATCGCTGATTATCGGCAGTTCCAGAGCCGCTCAAGGCATTCAACCTGATAGCCTGCAGTCATGGTGCGCTGAATCCGGATTTGCCACGCCCATCTTCAATTTTGCATTCACTTCACAATCGAGTCCCTTTGGTGAAACCTACCATCGTGCAATTCTTGAAAAGCTTGACAATAACGCTGCCGACGGACTATTCATTATCGCAGTGGAACCCTATACGCTTGGAGAAGTCATCCTCGCTAAAGAAACTTCACCTATTGAGCAAAAGGGGCAGCTCTACGGTGCCCATTGGTTTAACCGATATCCGAACTGGGAATACTTGCTTCACCACTACAACTATGGCTGGGGAAGACTTGCTCTTTCCTCTACAGGCATCATCACCAATAGCAATACGCTTCACGAAAACGGTTGGCTGGAAGTAAATGTAGCCGTTGATTCAACGACAGCTGCAGCGCGCGCTGCAAACAACATCCGTGACCGACGCGGTGATATCGGTAAGTTTAAACTTAATCCTTCACGGTTCGATTGGCTGAACAAAACCATCAGCGTCTTAAAGCCTCAGGGAAGTGTGGTGATTATTCGAATGCCTATATCCTCTGAATTCTATGCTTTCGAAAATGAATTGGCTCCTGAATTCAATCGTATGGTGAACGAAACGGCCCAGCAGCAAGGTGTCATCTACCACGACTTCAATTACATGTCGCACCTACTTTCATTCAAAGATGGTCATCACATGCAGTTGAGTTCAACATCGATTTTTTCAGGCTATTTACATCAATGGCTAAGCACCGAGTTCAGCGCAATCCCACACTAGCTCTTGGTATCCAAACTAGCCTCGACCTAAGAGCAACTTCTTAATCTCATTCAGCTTCATCAAGGCCTCGACAGGCGTTAGATTATTGATGTCGATGTTGAGTATTTCTTCGCGAATCTGCGCCAACACAGGATCATCGAGTTGGAAGAAACTGAGTTGCGCATGAGCGCTCTCTGCTTTCGCTGAAGCAATGCCTGCGGTTTCTTCTCTATTATCCTGACGATGTGTTTTCTCCAAGTGCGCGAGAATTTCTTTCGCACGCTCGAGCACTCTCACCGGCATCCCCGCCATGCGCGCTACGTGTATTCCAAAACTGTGATTGCTCCCGCCTTGTTGAAGTTTGCGCAGGAAGATGACTTTATTACCCACCTCCTTCACGCTCACATTAAAGTTGTGAATGCGCGAAAACGTGTGACACATTTCGTTGAGCTCATGGTAATGTGTGGCGAACAACGTCTTGGCTCTCGCCTTCGGGAATTCATGCAGATACTCTGCAATAGCCCAAGCGATACTGACGCCGTCATAGGTAGAAGTACCGCGACCGATTTCATCCAGTAACACCAAACTGCGATCAGAAAGATTGTTGAGGATACTGGCCGTCTCATTCATCTCCACCATGAACGTTGATTCCCCACTGCTGATGTTATCGCTCGCACCAACACGCGTGAAGATCTTATCCACGAGTCCGATATCCGCGGCACGCGCCGGCACAAATCCTCCCATCTGCGCCATGATGACAATGAGTGCTGTTTGACGAAGCACGGCGCTTTTACCCGACATGTTGGGACCGGTAATCATCATCATTTGTTGTGTTTCGTTGTCGAGATACACATCGTTGCTCACATAAACTTCACCGGCAGGAAGCGCCAATTCTATTACGGGATGACGACCTTCTACAATCTTGAGCGCTGTTCCGCCATGAATAGCAGGTCGCACGTAATTATTGCGAATAGCAGCACCGGCGAGACTCATCAGCGCATCGAGCTGTCCGATGATTTGCGCATTGAGTTGAATCGCTGCGGTAAACTCAGCAATCGATGCAACAAGTTCATTGAACAGTCGCAATTCGATAGAAGACATTTTCTCTTCAGCGCCGAGAATTTTACCCTCATACTCTTTCAACTCTTCCGTGATGTATCGTTCCGCTTGCGTGAGGGTTTGCTTGCGTATCCAATCGTTCGGCACTTTGTCCTTATGCGTATTACGCACTTCAAGGTAATAGCCAAAAACGTTGTTGAATGAAATCTTCAGCGATGGAATCCCTGTGCGATCGCTTTCGCGGTCCTGAATTTTTTGCAGGTGATCTTTGCCATGAAACACCAGTCCGCGATATTCATCCAGTTCTGCGTCTACACCATCGGCAATGACGTTGCCTTTGTTTACAGCCATAGGCGCGTCAGCATGCAACTCACGCGCAATGCGCTCGCGAATAGCATCACACGCATTGAGCTGTGATCCCAAATGCGCGAGTTCAGGGCTTTGCGATTGCTCCAAGTAAGTCTTCAAAGGAGCAATGCAATCGAGCGCACGGCGAATATGATGCACCTCGCGTGGAGCGATTCTTCCAACAGAAACTTTCGAAATGAGACGCTCCAAATCACCAATGGATTTGAGCTCTGTATTCCACGCTTCCCGTTGATCCTGATGCGTCACAAAATGCGACACTACCGCCTGACGCTTGAGAATGCGTGGTTCATCTTTTAACGGCAACAACAACCAACGGCGCAGCAATCGCGAACCCATTGGCGTCACGGTATGATCCAAAATATGCAACAGCGTTGTAGCACTTTCATTGGCACTGCTCACCAGTTCCAGGTTGCGAATCGTGAAGCGATCCAGCCATACGTATTGATCTTCTTCAATGCGGGAAAGACCGCGGATGTGATCAACGCGATCGTGTTGTGTCTCACTCAGGTAATGCAGCACGGCGCCTGCAGCAACAATCCCTGCTTTGAGTTCTTCTACACCAAAGCCTTTCAGGCTGCGGGTTTCAAAATGTTTGTTGAGGATCTCACTCCCGAATTCGTGCGTGAACACCCAATCATCCAAACGAAAGGTGAAGAACTTATCGCCAAACGCTTCTTTGAATTTCGCGTCGGTATTCTTTTGATACAACACTTCGCTCGGACGAAAACTTTGCAGGAGTTTATCGACGTATTCCTGACTGCCTTGAGCAGTAAGAAATTCTCCTGTAGAAATATCTAAGAATGCGACACCCCACATTCCGGCGTGATGCGTCACGGCGGCGAGAAAGGTATTGCTGCGCGTATCGAGTGTTTTCTCGTTGTAAGAAACACCGGGCGTCACCAGCTCAGTGATACCGCGCTTTACGATTTTCTTGGTGAGCTTGGGATCTTCGAGTTGATCGCAGATAGCTACACGATTGCCGGCACGCACGAGCTTCGGCAAATAGGTATCGAGTGAATGATGCGGAAACCCGGCAAGCTCGATATAAGCCGCAGCACCGTTCTTCCGTTTGGTGAGCACGATACCCAAGATGCGGGACGCCTTCACTGCATCTTCGCCAAACGTCTCATAGAAATCACCCACGCGAAACAACAACAGTGCATCAGGATATTTCACCTTGATGCTGTTGTACTGCTTCATCAGCGGGGTTTCTACAACAGAGGAGGTATCTTTTTCGTCGACAGTGCTCACGGTAATTTCGTTGACCTCAAAGGTATAAAAAGCAAAACTGCCGCTACATTTCTGTGAACGGCAGTCTTGCAATCATGTAAAAATCGTTTCGGGGTCAAAGCTAGATGACCTTTCGTGCTTTTCGATGTTGGGTTATAAACAGCGAACGCGAGGTTGTAAACAAACAATGGGGACTGGGGACTGAGTACTGGGGACTGAAGGGGCATCCGTAGCACAATCAGTAACTATCATCTCGCAGCCAATACTCCCGAGCAAATAACCGGTACTCAGTCCTCAGTACCCAGCACTCAGTACCCAGTACTCAGTACCCAGTACTCAGTCCCCAGTCCCCAGTCCCCCTACAAACTATTGCTTGATGACCTGCTCACGTCGACTCGCTGCTCCATGCTGAATTTCCAGCGTGTAAACTCCCGCTGCAAGCGTGCTAATGTCCACGCGCGAGGTGCGCTGCACGCTGAAGAGCAAACGCCCGGAAGCATCAAATACTGTGACTGCTGCAGGTGCTCCGCCATTCACCGTGACGAACACTTCGCTCGCGGCCGGGTTGGGGTAAACGTTGTATGTGGTCTCCAGTTCAGCGATGGAGGTAGTTCCTTCACATTCGCAGTTTGCATTGTAGGCATCGTTTGAAGTAGTGGCATCGCCATCATCACACGGATCGCCTACGTAGAAGCACGAACCATCGTCCTGATTCGCTGCTGAGTTATAATTACACGCTGCTACATCGGTACAGCCAGGCAAACTTGCCACTTCACCGGCGCAACCGCAATCTGCAGTAATCACATCGTTGATGGTCATCATGTTTCCATCATCGCACGCATCACCAATGAACACGCAAGAGCCGTCATCGAAGCCGGCCTCAGGATTGTAGTTACATGCTTCAACAACCGTACAGCCGATAATTTCAACGATAACTCCTACACACATGCAATCAGGACCATAAACGTCATTGATGGTTTCTGATAAACCATCATCACAGTTGTCACCCGGGAAATAACACGTGCCGTTATCTACTGTTGCACTTGCGTCGTAGTTGCAAGCGCCCACCACGGTGCATCCTTCGATGACAACGAATTCGCCGAAGCAAACACAATCGCTTCCATATACGTCATTAACAGTTTCACTCAGGCCATCATCGCATGGTTCGCCGGGGAAGGTACACGAGGCATCGTCGATTTGAGCCATGTCATTATAGTTACAGGCTGCGTTGTTGGTGCAACCCAACAACTGACCTACGCAAACACAGTCAACATCGTAGAGATCAAAATCGGTCATGGAGTTTGCGTCATCGCACGCATCACCCGGGAAGTAACAGGTTTGATCATCGACGGTGGCAGCAGGATTGTAGTTACATGCTTCCATTGCCGTACACCCGGGGATAAGTCCATTGGGTTCGCCCACACAAACACAATCCACATTGAGTGTGTCATTGTCTGTGGTGAAGTCCCCATCATTGCAAGGATAACCCGGGAAGGTGCACGTACCGTTATCGACTTGTGCGTTCATATCATAGTTGCACGCCGCGGCATCCATGCAGCCTTGGAGCAATCCTAAGCATGAACAATCAGCCTGAATGATATCGTTCACCGTTTGTTCGTTGGCGTCGTTACACTGATCTCCCACGAGTACGCATGCGCCGTCGTCAATTGAAGCGGCAGCATTGTAGTTGCACGCATCAGCATTGGTACAACCCGTGAGCAGCCCCATACACACGCAGTCAGCCGTGATCATATCCTCCACCGTGGAGGCATTGTTATCATTGCAGGCATCACCGGGGAATATGCATGAGTTGTCACTCACGGATGCATTCACATCATAATTACACGCTCCCGGAGTAATGCAACCGAGCAACAAACCTGCGCAGGTGCAATCGGTTTGGTATACGTCGTCAATGGTTTGGTCGTTGCCATCGAAGCAGAAATCACCGACGTAAGAGCAGAATGAGAAAAATTCAATCGTCGCATCGGGATTATAGTTACACGCCAAGCTGTCGAGACAACCATCGATCTCACCCACGCACTCGCAGTTTTCGTTTACAAAATCCACCGTAAACGGATCACCGTCGTCGCAAGGAAGGTCCACGAACAAACATGATCCGTCGTCGGTGGTAGCCTCAGGATTATAGTTACACGCTTCGGGTGAGAGGCAACCGGGGATTTGACCACTTGAACACTCGCCGGGAGTGAATGAAGTTACCCCGAAGACAAATTGAGCGATACACGAATTATCGTAAGTCACACCATCGCAGCCGCATACAGGATCAATCACTGCAGGACATATAATCTCCGGGTTAATCTGCGACACATCGATGCAACCGCCACCTTGCTGCTGTGCCACCGGCTGATGAAAGCCTTGGGTAAGGATCACATCGGGCGTTTGCAGCGTGGGGAGGAAGGTTTCACCGACCGTCATATCGACCTGCAACTCCGGCGAAGCATAGCCGAAGCCCGCTGTAGCAATTACTGTGGGTGTGAGGGATTGAGCAGAAACGCAGGCGCTACAGATGAGGGCCAAGGTGAGCAGTATGGATTGCTTCATAGGGGTGAGGGGTTTCAGATTATGAGCGAAGATAAGGCGAAAGGGGTGAAGGATGAGGGGTGAAGGGTGAGGGAGTAATGAACGGGGGGAGTTTCATAAGAGGGGCG
>JBKCDO010000018.1:0-4062 GCA_046304755.1 Flavobacteriales bacterium | reverse complement strand
GAAAGACATCACCTCATCGGCAATGACAGGAAGGTTGAGGCCTTTGGATTCGCGGTAAACTTGAGCCATGGGGTATATGGAAAAGGTTCGCGAAGATAGGGAAATTGGGGACTGAGTAATGAGGACTGGGGACTGGGGACTGGGGACTAATAATTCTACTCATGAGAGGTGTGTATGATAGATAATGTTCATGACTCATTAATTTTGACCAATCGATTTTTATGAAAAAAAGACTTTTATTATTCAGCTTAATCGCCTTGTGCGTCAACGCATTTGGTCAAAGCAATTCACCATGCATAGGTAACTCCGGAACACCAAACCCATGGCCGGCCGGAACAGCTTCTGCCGGGGGATACATTCCCCTGGGCAATTTCGGCGCACAGACAACATTTTCAATTTCAACTTGGATTAACCCTGCGTCAACACAAGCAGGCATATCCATCATTATAGATGCCTCTCACGGAGGAAGCGCCAACTGGGTAATTCAAACATTGAATTCGGGTAGCACTTGGACATGGGGAAACGGTGTATTCACACTTACCCCAAACGTCTGGCAGCATCTATTACTAACCTATAACAATGGGAACCGAAAAATCTTCGTGAATGGCATAGAGGTTCAATCTTGGTTCCAATCTATTAGTTATTCCGGTTCACCAAGTTTATACCTAGGCAATTGGCCTGAAGGAGGACGAAGATTTAATGGATTGATTGACGAATTGTACATTACAACTAGCGTGCTGGAAACTTCAAATTTCACACCGTTAGAGTCTATTTCAAATCCTGCATCAAGCACGTTTGGATTATGGCATTTTGATGAAGGATCAGGCCTTTCAACGCTAAATACCGGCGGAGCATCTTTCCCGCTCAATACATGGTATTGGGAAAGTCGGGTGCTAAGCAATTCCGGTGGCAACGATAGTGGAGTTTCACAAGTTGTTCCGCAAGGAATAAGCTACCAAGCCATTGCTCGCGACAATCAAGGGCAGCCATTGAATAATGTAAATGTGCAGATAAAATTCAGTCTACTGACCGACTCTCTTTCGGGAACAATTGAATATAGCGAAACACATAGCCTTACTACCAATGACCTCGGATTGTTTTCTACCGTCTTTGGATTTGGCGAAGCGGTCTTAAATACCTTCCAAGCTATAAATTGGACAGGAGGCAATAAATACCTGCACGTTGAACTGAACTCAGGAAGTGGCTTTGAAGATATGGGCACACAACAACTGCTCTCCGTTCCTTACGCTCTGAATTCTGGAAAGGCAAGTCTTTTCGAGAACAGTGAACTACCTGTGTACTCAGGAAATGCGGCTGCTATTGCAGGGGGAATGCTACCCGGTCAGATGTATCGAACTTCCGCCGGCGTATTAATGGTGGTCTATTGAATTTGAGAACCATCAAATTATATTCTCATGAGTTACCGATATAGGTGAAATCCATCGCCTTGAGATTCCATTCAGAGTCAAGCGCACTAACGCACCCCTCACCCCTTTTCTCCCTAACTTCACGGCCACAATTCTATCTATGCGTACACTCGGATTTTTGATCTGCTGTCTTGCGATAACAGTGCAAGCCCATGCTCAGCAAGCCACCTGGCAACAACGCGTCAACTATGCCATTGATGTGAATCTCGATCACACCAATCATGTCTACACGGGAAAGGAGCGACTCATTTACACCAACAACTCGCCCGATGTCATTACGAAGGTGTTCTTTCACCTCTACAACAACGCCTTTCAACCCGGAAGCGCCATGGATGTGCGCTCACGCACTATCGTTGATCCCGACGGACGTGTCTCTGACCGCATATCGAAACTCAAGCCCGAGGAATACGGTTACCTGCACGTAACACGCATTCAGCAAGACGGCAAAGAACTTAGTGCAACTTCAGACAAGAAATATGAGCCCAGCAATGTCAAAGAGAATGAAACAATTCTGGAAGTAACGCTGGCCAAGCCGATTGCACCCGGTGGTAAAGCATCCTTCGAACTCGACTTTGAAGGACAGTCCCCTATTCAAATCCGGCGCTCGGGTCGCAATAACAGCGAAGGCATCGATTATAGCATGAGTCAGTGGTATCCCAAGATGTGCGAATACGACACGCGCGGCTGGCACGCTAATCCCTACATCGGCCGCGAGTTCTATGGAGTATGGGGCGACTTCGAAGTAAACATCACCATGGACAAGAAGTATGTGATTGCCGGAACCGGTGTGTTGCAAAACGCCAACGAAATCGGTTGCGGATATGTGGCTGAAGGCACCAAACTCAAGCCGCAGGCAGGTGATAAAAACACCTGGCGATTCAAAGCCAACAATGTTCACGATTTTGTGTGGGCCGCAGATCCCGACTATGCGCATGATCAGGCGCAAGTTCCCAATGGACCGATGCTGCATTTTTTCTACCAGAAAAATGCAGACTATGCATCCGTGTGGAAAGAAATGCAACCACTGGCGGTGAAAGCCTTTACCTTCCTAAGCAACAACTACGGTAAATACCCTTATTCCGACTATTCTATTATTCAAGGTGGTGACGGCGGCATGGAATATCCGATGGCCACACTCATCACAGGCAACCGCAAACTGCCGAGCCTTACCGGTGTGACGGTACACGAGGCGGCGCACTCTTGGTATCAAGGCGTGCTGGCAACCAATGAAAGTCTGTACTGCTGGATGGATGAGGGCTTTACCAGTTTCGCTACTCAGGAAACCATGGATTATCTCTTCCGCTCGGGAATGCCCAGTGGTCATAAAGCCGCATTCAACGGTTATTTCGACATCGTCCGTGAAGGCAAGGAAGAAGCCCTCGACACCCACGCCGATCATTATATTACAAATTACGCTTACGGTACCGCGGCCTATGAAAAGGGCGAAGTATACCTCGCGCAACTCGAATATATAATTGGCCCAACGGCCTTCCGTGCCGGACTGATCGATTACTTCGATGCGTTCAAGTTCCGTCATCCGGATCCTTACGACCTTATTCGGGTGATGGAAAAACGCAGCGGCCTTGAGCTCGATTGGTACAATGAATATTTCGTGAACTCCACCAAAACCATTGACTACGGTATCGCAATGGTGAATGGAACTAATAGCACAACGGAGTTGACCTTGGTGCGCAAAGGCGACATGATCATGCCCGTTGAAGTGGAAGTCAAATACACCAACGGCGATTTCGAAACCTTTGTAATTGCGCTCGACATCATGCGTGGCGAGAAGCCTGCTGACGGATACAACGGCAAATGGACCATTCTTTCCGATTGGAAATGGGTGGAGCCCACCTACGCGTTGAGCATTCCGAAAGCCATTGGCAGCATCGAGAGCATCCACATCGACGCTTATGATGGCATGGCTGATGTGAACCGCAAGAACAACCGTTTTGCTCCGGCGGAGGCACAAACCTTTTTCCTCGAAAATCGTTAAGCACTTATGCTCAATTCTATCATTCGCTTCAACAAATCGCCCTGGATTGACAGCACCATTAAATGGCTGATTGCACTTGTGCTGCAAGTGACGCTCGGTCCGGTCATCATCGATGTTAAAGGAGAAATGCCGATCACGCTGCAGTCGTTTGTGATTCTCTTCGGGGCAATGGCCTTTGGTTGGCGCATTGGTGCGTTGGCGGTGGTGACCTACATCGTTGCCGGTGGTCTTGGCTTTCCGGTGTTTGCGGGGCATCACGCGGGCTGGGGAATCATCACCGGTCAGCACGGCGGATTTTTCTTTGGCTTCATCGCTGCGGCGCTTGTGTGCGGGTATCTGGCCGAAACGGCCATGTTCAGCAAGCCTCTTCCTTCCATTTTGAATTGGCTGCTCGGTCATCTCATCATCTTGCTCCTGGGTGGCTTTTGGCTTTCGCAACTTGACCCTATGGGATGGCAGGAAAAGCTGACCTCTCTCCTACCCGGAGCCATCATCAAGAGTGCCTTTGGTGCGATGATCATTCATTTGATTGTGCGGTTTATGCGTGGACGGAAAACGATTCAGCCGTTGGAGGAGGAGGTGTAAAGGTCAATCCCCTCGACTCCGCTCACCAACCGGGGCAGCTGCGTTCACCAACCC
>JBKCDO010000017.1:0-23177 GCA_046304755.1 Flavobacteriales bacterium | reverse complement strand
GTCAAAAAGTAGCCGCCAACCGCGGCGACCGCGACGCAACAGAAGGTGTTATCCTTGCTAAGCTTACCGATGGTGGCAAAACAGGTGTAATGATCGCCCTCAACTGCGAAACAGATTTCGTTGCAAAGAATGCTGATTTCGTTGCTGTAGCCAGCAACATTTTGGAAACAGCAATTGCCAACAAGCCATCTTCGATTGATGATTTGAAAGCGTTGAACTACACCGGAACTGATTTGACTATCGGCGACAAAATCGTTGAAGAGATTGGTAAAATCGGTGAGAAGATTGAGCTTTCACACTACAGCGTAGTTAAGGCCGAGCAGGTGTATGCATACAACCACCCGGGTAACAAACTCGCTGCTGTTGTAGGTTTCAACAAGTCAACTTCAGACGATATGGCGAAGGACGTTGCGATGCAGGTAGCTGCTATGGCTCCTGTAAGCGTTGACGAAAGCTCTGTTCCTGAAGATGTGAAGCAGAAGGAAATCGAAATCGGTAAAGAGCAAGCCATCAATGAAGGCAAGCCTGCTGAAATGGCCGAGAAGATTGCAATGGGTCGTTTGAACAAGTTCTTCAAGGAAAGCACCTTGTTGAACCAAGAGTTCATCAAAGACAGCAAGCTTTCAGTGTCTCAGTACCTAAAGACTGCAGACAAAGATTTGACAGTAACTGAATTCAAGCGTTGCGCGTTGGCGTAATCGGTTGATGAAATAGAAATGAAAAAGGGTCGCTGATGGCGGCCCTTTTTCGTTGTGTGAAATACTGATAACTTGCTGTGAAGAACTGATAAGGGTGGCCGCTGTGGGGCTACATTGTCGATTATTTTCGCTACATGAAGATTATCGTGCCGATGGCGGGCATGGGCAAGCGCCTGCGCCCGCACACCCTCACCACTGCGAAGCCGCTTTTGCCCATCGCGGGTAAGCCGATTGTGCAGCGATTGGTGGAAGATATCGTTGCTATCAGCGACCAGAAGGTGACAGAAATCGCCTATGTGGTGGGTCGCTTTGGGGAAGAGGTGGAGCGCCATCTCATTCAAGTAGCGGAAGCATTGGGCGCGAAAGGGACCATTCACTATCAAGATAAAGCTCTAGGCACCGCGCACGCTATCCTGTGCGCAAAGAGTGCGCTGGAGGGCCCTGTAACCGTTGCGTTTGCCGACACCTTGTTTCGCGCGGATTTCAAACTCGACACTTCCAAAGACGGAGTGTTATGGGTGCAGAAAATTGAAGACCCGCGCCAGTTCGGTGTTGTTGTACTCAACGATAAGGGCATCATCACTGAGTTCAAAGAAAAGCCGCAGGAATTCGTTTCGGACCTTGCCATGATTGGCATCTATTATTTCAACGATGGCGCGCGTTTGCGTGATGAGTTGCAATACCTCATTGATAATAATATCATGAACAGCGGCGAGTATCAATTGCCAGACGCCTTGCGCAACATGGTCAGCAAGGGCGCACAATTCCTTCCCGGTGCCGTGCAGGATTGGATGGATTGCGGGAACAAGGACGCGATGGTCGACACCAACACCAAATACCTCAACTATAACGCCGATAAGGACTGGGTGGATCCAAGTGTGAAGCTTCACAACAGTGTGATTATTCGTCCGTGTTATATCGGTTCGGGTGTGGTGCTCAAGGACAGTGTTGTAGGCCCGGGTGTTTCCATTGGCAACGACACCGTGATTGAAAGCTCGGTCGTGAAGCATAGCATCATTTTGCCGGCTGCCGGCTTGCATCACGCGAATGTGGCCAATGCGATGATAGGCACACATGCCCGCTACTATCGCAAGCCGGAAGAGTTGAGTTTGGGAGATTATTCAGTCATTAAAGATTAACGCTTGCTGCGCATCATTACATATCTGCTGTGCGTGAGTTTGCTGTGGAGCTGCTCTGCATCTAAGTCAGGAGGCAAGCGCGGCGAATCGGGCGAGGTAGAGCCTGAGCAATTGCGCCCCACCGTTGATACCCGTTTTCAGGAGTTGTTTTTCCAAGCACAACTGGAAAAGGCGAAGGGCAATCCTAAAAAGGCGTATGAGTTGTTTGAAGCGGCATTGAAAATTGAATCGGGCAATGGAGCAGCGCACTATGAATTGGGTAAGGCTGATCTTGGTTTAAGTAATCCTGCCTCTGCGCTGGAACACGCTAAGGTTTGTGTGGCATCGGATGATAAAAATCCATGGTATTTTGATTTGCTAGGGGCGGCGAATCATGGATTGGCGAAATATGATGTCGCTATTAAAGCATACCGCGAAGCGGTGCGGCTTAGCCCGGATAACAGTGATTTTCTGGATAATTTATTACAGTCGCAACTCGCGGCAGGTAAGCTTGCTGATGCGATTGCGAGCTACGACGAAATAGAAAAGCGATATGGCGCCTTTGAATATTTGTTTATTGAAAAGCATGCGCTGTATATGGAGCTTAACGAACGCGAGAAGGCAGGAAAGGAGTTGGAGAAATTGGCTGAGCAATTTCCGGATGAACCGCGCTATTGGGGCATGGTGGCTCAACACTACCAGCGTTGCGGTATGAAGGATAAAGCGGTCATGGCGCTCGAACGCATGGTGAAGGCTGATCCCAACAACGGGCAGGTCCACATGCAGCTCAGTGAGTTCTACGCCACGCAGCAAGATGAGCAACGGTCGTACGATGAATTGAAATTAGCGTTTGGAACCACTGACATCTCCATCGATCAGAAGATTGCCATTTTATTACGCTACTACACGCTTTCAGAAATGGTTCCGTCGCAATTAGGACACGCGTATGAGCTACTGGAGTTAGCGGAGAAAACACAGCCTTCAGAACCGAAAATTTACGCGATGTACGGAGATTTTCTCTATCGCGATGGCAAACTGGCCGAAGCGCTTACGAAATACAAACGCGCTATTGCTTTGGGCGGATCATTGAGCACGGTATGGTCGAATGTGCTCGAAATTGAGTTTACGCTCGGAAACGTTGATGCGCTTTACGCCGACTCTAAATCAGCCTTGGATCTTTTTCCTCTAATGCCCGAGTTTTATTACTTCAGAGGCGTGGCCATGCAACGTAAGAGCGAGCACCGTGATGCCATTGAGCAGTTTAATCTGGGGAAAGAATTGGTGCTCGACAACCGTGATTTGAAGGCGCGCTTCTATGCTTCACTCGGCGAGTCCTACCATTATACGCAGCAATACGAACAGTGTGATGAGGCGTTTAATGAGTCATTCCGTTTGGATCCCGCGAACGTCTTTGCGCTCAACAATTATGCGTACTACCTGGCATTGCGCAATGTGAAACTCGATCAGGCCGTCGAGATGGCCCGCCGTGTCAATGAGCTTTCCCCCGGCGTTTCTTCCTTCGAAGACACTTACGCCTATGCACTCTTTCGCAAAGGGCTTTACAACGATGCTCTCACGTGGATTGAAAAGGCGTTGGCTCATAAGGAGCTTAGTCCTGAATTGCTCGAGCATTACGGCGATATCCTAGCGAAGCTCGGCAGAGTGGATGACGCACTGAATCAATGGAAACAGGCGGATGCACTTCCGGGTGCGGGTCCAAAGCTGAAAGCAAAAATTGCCGCCAAACAATACATCGATTGATCGCATCGCCCATCACATATCATCGCACGGGTCAACGTTTCATTGCGCTCGCGCTATTTGTTGTGGCGATGGTGGTAATGAGCGCCTGCAGAAAACCGAAGGAAATGGTGCGCGAGAAGCCCGTAAAGAACCGGACTGCGGGTTATCTGCTCAAGCGCTATGCGGAAAACAAGTACGACTTTGACTGGTTGGGAATGAAAGTCGATGCTTCGTTTGGAACAGAAGAGAATTCAGACAATTTCAAAGCAACGATCCGTATGCGCAAGGACAGCGTGATTTGGGTCTCTATCGTCCCTGCGCTGGGCATTGAGATGATTCGCGTGATGATTACTCCCGACAGCTTAAAGTATCTCTCGAAAATTCCGGAAAACAAGTTTTACTACACGGGAGGTTTTGAAGATATCGGAAAGCTCATTGGGATTGAATTCGACTTTGAAATGTTGCAGGACTTGCTCGTTGGTAATGCCATCGGATTGGAAAAAGATGAGCAACGCTTTCGCAGCGAAATAGAAGGCGATGATTATCTGCTCATCTCGAAATACCGTCGCAAGGTGCGTCGCGTTGTGGGTGTGGATGATCGGAAACTGGAAGGTGATACCATCTTGGTTAACCCGGATGATCCGCGCTACCGCCGCACCGTCAAGCGCGCTGATGAGGAAGATGGATTGATCATCTCGCGCTATTGGTTGGAGCCGGCGAGCTTCCGATTAGTGAAGTCCGTGTTCAATGATCTTTTGCGTCAACGAACGATGGAGATTAGCTATTCCGATTTTCAGCCCGATGGTGAGCAATACTATCCTGCTAATTGCCGTTTGCTCATGTCGAGCACGCAGTTGCGCCAGGAAATGCGATATGAGATTACGAAGTTATCTTCCGGAAAACCGTATGAGTTTCCCTTCGAGATTCCGGAAGATTATGCGCGAAGAGACAGTTTATAGCATGAGATCATGAAAAACTTGAAGACGACATCGCCCCGTTTTTTTATCATCACTGCCTTGATTGCGGTGGCGATTTTCATCATTCCGTTGTGTGCGGTAGTCGGGCAGTCGAAGAAGGATTTGCAAAAGCAGCGTGATGAAATCAACGATAAGATTGAGCAAACGAAAAAGATGATCCGTGATTCGGAACGTCAGCAGAAGTCGACGATTCGTCAAGTGCAGTTGTTGAATGAGCAACTTGCTTTTCGCGAACAATTGCTCAGCAACATCAACAACGACATCCACTCGATTGACGGCGAGATCAAGAAGAAGAATCACTACATCGGGGAAATGGAGCAGCAGGTGGATCAGATGAAGCGAGAGTATGGTAGCATGATTTACAACGCGTTTCGTCAGCGTAGCAGTTACGACAAGCTCATGTACATTTTTGCTTCAGCGGATTTTCACCAGGCTTACAAGCGATTGAAGATGACGCAGCGCTATGCGGATGCGCGCAAGAAGCAGGCGTTTATGATTCTTGGCAAGCAAGAGGAAATCAAGTCCAACATCACGGAGCTCGAGCGCGACAAGCAAAGCAAGGCGCGATTGGCGGATGCCAAGGAAAAGGAAAAGCTCGAGGTGGAAGCGGATAAGGTCGAACAGCAAAAGCGATTACAATCGTTGAAGAAAGAGGAAAGCAAGTTGCGCAAGCAGCAGGATAAGCAGAAGGCAGATCGTGATAAACTCACTGCGCGCATTCAGGCGGTAATTGCCGAAGAGATTCGCAAAGAGAATGCGAAGAAGATGGAAGAAGAGAAGAAGGCCGCCGCCGCTGCGAAGGCGACTGCCGAGAAGAGCACTTCCGGATCAACATCGACTGCGGGAAAGACCACCACCACGAGTACTTCAACCTCGACCGGAACAACAGCGGCTGCGCCGGCAGCGAAGAAAACAGCGGCTGTGGCGCTTGCACCGGAGACGGTACTGGTGAATAAGGACTTTGAAAAGAATAAAGGCGCATTGCCCTGGCCGGTGAGTGCGGGTGTGATTACATCGCATTTTGGAAAGCATGCGCACCCTTCGCTGGCGCAGGTGGTGGTCAACAACAATGGGGTCGATTTCACTACCGAGAAAGGAGCGAATGCACTGGCGATATTCGGCGGAAAGGTCACGTCGATCTTCACCATCCCCGGCGCCGGACAGAACGTGATTGTCACGCACGGTTCTTACAAAACGGTTTACAGCGGACTGGAAACGGTCGCTGTCAAAATCGGCGATGCACTGACCACCAAGCAAAAGCTCGGCACCATCATGTACGATGGAGAAGATTACACCCTTCACTTCGAAGTTTGGAAAGTCGGCGCAGATGCAGGTGCAGCGCAGAATCCGGAGTTATGGATTAAGAAGCGGTGAGTTTGTTCGGGACGTCTTTCCCGGAGACATAACCCAAAAACGACCATTTATGGGTTATTTATAGCAGTCGTAAACCAGAATCGTGCACGCAGAATCCAGAGCTGTGGATCAAAAAGCGGTAGGAAAAATCGCGGAGAGACTGTTCTTAATTTGACGGTTTAAAGCACACTAAACAAGGGGCTGAATGTTCTGCAATGGCTCTTGCTTTTTTGATCTCTCCCAATTGGCCATCAGTTCTTCTTGATGAAGTGCTGTCCACTCGACAACTAAACCAAGCACGCGAGGTGGTAGTTTTCCGCTGAGCAATTCGTTTTTCTGAATATCGATCAACGCCTCATAGTCTCCATAATAGGCATGGAAATGCGGGGGATTATGCTCCCTTTAAAACATGCGAATAATCACTCCAAGGAAATAACTAATTTGTGGCATAGGTTCCGTTTGAGAAATAGGAGGAAGGAGCTTTACCGGTTAGTTCCGCATAAATTGTTGCAGCATCGATTTCAAGATCATCAGACCAAGCAATGGAATAACCCGTGCTATGCACCCGTGCAAATTGCTTTTCATCTTGCAATACAGCGAATATGCCGGTGCCGACAAGTTCAGCCAGATTTACAAGCCCTCTTACACCGTCTTCAAACTCGACCTGTATAGTGTAATTGCCGATGGAATTGACTCCGGATATTTTCATAGTCCTAAAGTAAGTTGATTTCGTTTAAGAATGAAATGAAAGTACAGATAGAAAATTTTGTTCAGCTGGAGAAAACCATGTGGTTTTCACGACACGCCAGAATTGTGTCTGCCCAGAATCCGGAGTTGTGGATTAAGAAGCGGTAGGGGCTATACCGACCCCCGTCCCTGCAGCCCACCCGTATGCACAAAGAGAACGTGCTCGCCAAAAGAGAACGCATCGCGCGCAATCATATCAAGCAATCCAAACAATGCCTTGCCGGTATAGACTTGATCAAGAGGTAACTGATGCGCAGTTTCTATTTCTCGAATGAAACCGATTAATTCAGCATTCCATTTGCCATAGCCTCCAAAGTGATAGTTGGTTTCAATTGAAAATTGCGAAGCGAAATCGTTTGCGAGCTCTTTATTCATCAAAAAATATTCGAGGTGACGCAAGACATCATCGCGCAAGAAGTCACCGCCTTTCAAAGAGGAAAATCCAATGAATCGCTGGCGTGGTGTTGCACTCAACAGCATACCGGCCAGTGTGGCGCCTGTGCCAACGGATAGCGCAATCACATCATAGACTTCTTTATCAGCGGCGGACAAAATTTCCATACATCCGTTGATGCCATAATAGTTGGAACCGCCTTCGGGAATCAAATGAAAGTCACCGAATTTTCCGTTCAACCACGCTTTGAATTCATCCGTGTTTTTTTCTTCATAATCGAGGCGCGAAACAAACTCCAGGTGCATGCCGCACTCCCTTGCGAATTCAAGTGTAGTACTGTATTGAACCCCCTCGCCCTTCGCCCCTCGCCCTTCGTCCTTCGCCCCTCGCCCCTCACCCTTCGCCAGTTCCTCGCCGCGGATGATACCAATGGTGCGCAGTCCCAGTTCCTTTCCGGCGGCTGCGGTAGCGTGAATGTGATTGCTCCAGGCTCCACCAAACGTGAGTAGCGGTTGATTGCCTTCCGACATGGCCTTGAGCAAATTGTATTTTAACTTAAATCCCTTATTGCCATTCACCAATGGATGTAGCAAATCAAGGCGCTTGACATGCACCGTAACGCCTTTTTCAGCGCATAGCGGATGTTCCAACAATTGAATTGGAACTTCGTGATTGAAAAACGGAAGTCCGGAATTATTCATGCACCATCAGCGGTAAACTCTGACGACCTTCAGCCGTTTGCACAACGATGAAGTACATGCCCGCCGGAACTTCATCAATGGAAATCGTTGGCCAAGATTCGGTCGAAAGCGTGCGCACAAGACGCCCATCTGTTGCCGTGAGCAGGAGTTGCTGCGGACGTTGATTCAAGCCGGTAATGCGAATGTATTCTTGAGCGGGGTTAGGATAAAGTTGGAGTGAAGTGTGATTTGGGTGCACCTCTTCAACCGTATTTCCCAAGGCAAGCACCACACAGTAGTCTTCTACTTCGCCATAAGTCAGAGCGCCGCAGGGTTCCGGTTCGTTATTGGATGAACTCGGTGTGTAGGTCATCGATACACGCAAGCGCGAATGACCTTCGGTAACAGCCGAAGGCAATGTCACCGTGCCCTGCACATTGATGGTGGTTGGATTCGGATCGAAAATGAGATCGCCTGCATCATCAAAGTCACCATCGAGATTGAAGTCAATCCACACTCGGAAATTCTCGTTGTAAGCATTGCCATTGTAGCCAGGTGTGCACGATACGGAATACGTCATTCCGGAGTAGAGTGTATCGGTGACATTCGGCACAAGCAAGTATCCACCGCTGTTTTCGGAACTGTGCTGCAAATCACCCATGCTGAAGTAGGCAATGAATTCAACGTCGTCATTTCCCGATGTCTCGCAGTACGGAATCAGCGCGCAGTTTTCACAGCCCGGTGTAAACGAGGAGAGCTGTGCGGCAGGACCTGCAGGACTTGTACAACCTGAGGTGACTTGAATAGAGTACGTCATACACGGCAGCAAATCATTCACGGTGAAAAACCCTCCGGCGGTTGTATTCCATGTTTGTGTCAGCCCATTTTCGTCTGTTGCGGTGACCGTATAGGCATCTGTGGCAAGAACATCATTCCAGAAAATCGATAGGGTGGAATCTGTTGATGCGAGGACAGCAAGTCCGTCCGGATTGATACAACACCCGTCGGTTGTCCACGAGATGATTTCCGACCACATGCTCAATGTATCACCGCAATAGGCCGCCACGCGTGCTTCATAGGAAGTGCACGCCAATAAATTCGACAAGGTGAATGTGCTGAGGTTATTGATTTCCTGATTCATCCAGTCGGCGGAATTCACCACGCGATACGACAAGCGGTAATCTTCAGCAGCTAGGATATCGGTCCACGCAAGCGTGTAGTTTAAAGTACCACTCACTTGTGCGGCTTCAAGATTGAAAGGCGCCATGCATTGACCTTCGTCGCAGGCATCCAGGAGTAGTTGCAAACTGTTGTTGACATTGAAGCGCCCACCGCTGACGAGTTCGCTTTGGAGTTGTGTGGTTTGATCAACACCATCCAGCAGGAAGGACTTCATGGCGAGTGCAGCGGCGCTTGGATTGTCCTGTGCGTTTTGCACAAAACTGTTGCACGGGGCGCTGTAGAGCAACGCTATGCCGCCGGCTACACAAGGGCTGGAAAACGATGTGCCGGTTGTCGTGGCATAGCCGGTATTGTTGGCCAGATAGACATCATCGCCCGGTGCAGCCAAATCAATGGTGGTGATTCCATATCCACCGGAATTGCGTATGTCATTGGAGTTAGTGCGCGCAACGGAAATCAGGTATTCGCTTGGACATGCCGTGGGCAGGTCACCGAAGATGTCTACGTTGACATTGCTGTTGGTTGTTGAACCGCAGCTCAGTACACCGTGCACACCCAGCGAATCATACATGGCGCACCACAGCGGCGCATCATCGGGTTGACCGTTATCGGTGCCCCACGAGCTGTTGGTTGCGACTACGTATGCACCTTGTTGACCTTGCGTAAGGTTGTAGAGTCGGCGCATTTCGAGAGGGTAGGCGTAACCCGCGATGGCTGCAGCTTCGGTGGAACTACCGATTTCGACCATCATCATTTTGACGTCCCAGTTGACGCCGGTAACCCCTGTTTCGTTGTTACCGGTGGAGCCAATCATACTACAAACGCGTGTGCCGTGGCTACCTGCGGAGATATTGTCGTCGGTGGATGTAATATTCCAGCCGTTGTAATCATCAACGAAACCATTATCGTCGTCATCGATACCGTTGGCCGGAATTTCATGAACGTTGACCCAATGGTTATCGACGATATCAGGAGTATCCCATTGCGCGCCGCCAATTTCTACTACGCACACAACGATGTCATCGCCGAGCGTGGTTTGTCCGCCCGTTGTGATGTCCCACGCAAGTTCACTGTCGATGTCGTGATCATCGGCTTGCTGGTGATGCCATTGTTGACCGAAGAACGGATCATTCGGGATAACGCGCTCACGGATAATGTGATTGACTTGTGCTTGAGCAACGGCGTCGTGTTGTTTCGCTATGTAAAGAAAGTCGCGCATAGTGACTTCGTTTTCATTGAAACGGACCAGCCAAATGCACATGCGATCGTATACGCATTGAACTGTTTTTACTTCTGCAAGCAAGCCAAGTTCTGCATTCAAATCGTCAACGAGTGCATCAATCTGATAGTGCTTGCGAACCTGCACGAGTGCTTCACCGGCGATGCGTTCTTGCGCGGCCAGCGTTCCAGTGAGCAGCAGTAGTAAAGTGATGAGGATACGGGCGTTCATGGGGTAAAGGTAAGGCGCCGGGGGCGGTGAAATGGTGAAATGGTGAAATGGTGAGAGGGTGAAGGGGTGAGAGAGTGAAGGGGACTGTGACGAAGCTCTCGCATGCGTTTGCCGCTCTTCTCTCCATAGTTCTATGGTTAATGCCGAAATAAAGTCACCGCTCGGGCTTCGGTGCGCTAAGCCCGCGCGATGGGGTTCCATTTCACTCTCTCACTCTTTCACCCTTTCACTCTTTCGAGCGTCTTTCAATCCGCTTAATCAGCATATACACCATTTTGGAAATTTGAATGCCTCTATGTTCCAAGTCTTGCATTCGCTCAGCGCTGATGTAATTAATGCGGCGGGCTATTTCAAGTTGAGTCATGAGTTCGGACATTGAACCCGAGGCGATATTCAGATAGGAAATAAAACTTCCTGCCGAGTTTCTGCTCCAACCTTCTGCAATATTGGAGGGCACAGAAACCGCGCAGCGACGCATCTGCGTGGTCAGCCCATATCGCTCGGAATCCGGAAAATGGCGCGTAACTTCATACACCTCACACACCAATTCCATAGAGGCTTTCCATACATTCAAATCTGTATAAGACCGAATTGCGGTTGTCTTTTTTTCGATTGTTTCCATGCCACAAGACTAGAAACCCCACCACAACATCCCTATTCCTATACCCTCTTTTTTATTGGAATATTATGCCGCCCACCCCTTTCACTCTCTCACCCTTTCACCACTTCACTCCCCAACATACACCCTCTTCACCCGCTGACTCACCGACGTCAACACCTCATACGGAATGGTGCCGCACATGCGCGCAAACTCGAGCAGCGTGATGTGCTCGCCGAAGAGCTCGACTTCGTCGCCTTCGCTGCAATGTGTTGCGGATACATCGATCATGGTCATGTCCATGCATACGTTGCCGACAATAGGGGCTTTTTCACCGCGCACAAGCACATAGCCTTGTCCGTTGCTCATGGTGCGGCGCAGCCCATCGGCGTAGCCTACAGGTATGGTGGCAATCGTCATGTCGAACGGTGCTACAAACGCGCGCGAATAACCAACGCTTTCTCCGCCTTTTATATGCTTGATCTGCGAAATGACAGTCTTCCACGTTCCTGGCGTTTGCAACTGTTGCTGATCGTCGCCGCTGGCCGAAACACCATACAGCCCGATGCCTAGCCGCACCATATCCATGGCTGCGTCCGGGAAACGTTCGATGCCACCGGTGTTCAACGCATGACGTAAAAACGGGGTCTTCACATGCAATGCTATGCGGTCGCAACAGTCGTTGAAGACACGCAGTTGTTGTTTGGTGAAATCGTCGAATTGCGAATTGTCACTTGCCGCCAGATGCGTGAACACACTGGCCACGCGCACTTGCTTATTGGCATCGAGCCACGCGCACAAGTCATGCATTTCTTCAGGAATGAAACCGAGACGATGCATGCCGGTGTCGATTTTAATATGAATCGCGTAAGGCTCTGAGATATCCGCTGCTTGCAACGCCTGCAAAAAATTATTCGCTGTTCGAAAGCTATACAACTCGGGCTCGAGCTTGTGACGAATGAGCGTGGGCAAGCTGCTGCGCTCGGGATTCATCACCATAACAGGCAATGAAATGCCGGCCTTGCGCAACTCCACGCCTTCATCGGTATAGGCCACCGCGAGGTAATCGGCCTTGTTGAACTCGAGCAAGGAGGCTACTTCTTCTGCGCCACTGCCATACCCAAATGCTTTTACCATCACCATCAACTTGGTCGATGCAGGAAGTTTCGATTTGAAGTAACGCAGGTTGTGCGCGAGTGCATTGAGGTTTATTTCAAGTACCGTATCGTGCGTCTGTTGCTGAAATGCCGACACGATGCGTTCAAAGCGGAAGTCGCGCGCACCCTTGATGAGGATGGCACGCTTCACATATTCATCGTTTGATAGTTGCGCAAGAAACGCCTCTGTATTTGAGAAGAACAGTGAATGCTCCGGATAATACGATGCATGTTTCGACATCGAGCTTCCGATACCGATAAATTGTGTGATGCCTTTACCCGCGAGCAATCGCGCTACGCGCTTGTGCAATTCATCGTCGCTCAATCCGGTTTGAAAAAGATCGGAGAGAATGACCGTCCTGGATTGTTGACGGGCATGATGTCCTAAAAAGTCGAGCGCGATTTCAAGCGAATGCAAGTCGTTGCTGTACGCATCGTTCACCAGCGTGCAATCGTTTTCCCCTTCGATGAGTTGCAAGCGCATTTCGAGCGCTGTCAATCGACTCAAGCGATCTTGAATCGTGGCTGGTTCATAACCCAAGTGCAACAGCAACGTAATGCACGTAATGCAATTTTCCACAGAAGCTTTATCGCGAAACGGCAATTGAAACTCGAGTAGGAGCTCGTTCCATTTCAACTCAATGGTCGCACTCCCAGCAGTGCTGGCGCGTGTGGCGTGCTCTGCGGTGGGTGTGCGCAGTATCGTTTTGGTTGAAAGCCAGGGTTGAATGAGTGCAGCGATATCGCCGTCTTCGGGACATATGACTACCGGACAATGCGCAAACAGATTGAGCTTTTCGCCGATGAGTTGGCGCTTGCTTAAGAAGTTTTCGCTGTGTGCTGAACCAATGGAGGTAAATATTCCAATCGTCGGTGCGATGATTTTACCCAACGCATCCATTTCGCCCGGCATCGAAATGCCGGCTTCAAAAAGCGCGAGTGTGTGCACTTGTTCCATGTTCCAAACAGAAAGCGGAACGCCCAGTTGTGAGTTGTAGCTCTTCGGACTGCGCACTATGTTGAAGTCATCGCACAACAATTGATTGAGCCACTCCTTCACAATCGTCTTTCCATTGGAACCCGTAATTCCGATAACCGGAATATCAAAGCGCTTGCGATGCGCTGCAGACACTTGCTGCAAGGCAGTTATGCTGTTTTTGACGACAACAATATTGGCCTCCGGGATTGCAGTGCTTGGCTCTTTTTCTACCACAAAGTTGCGCACTCCCGCAGCATAGGCATCGCCGATGTAGTTGTGCCCATCGTTGCGCTCGCTGCGAATGGCGAAGAACAAACCGTCCCCGGCGTGAGTTAGTTTGCGACTGTCGATGAGCAAACGTTCAATGCTTCGAACGTCACGGTCTTGAGCCAGCCGGCCTTCAGTTATTCTGACAATATCGTGAATGGAAAAGCTCATGCATTTTCCTGTTTGTCTTCGTGCTTGCGTTGTTGCATGGCTTGTGTATAGGCCATGCGCGAAAGCGGAACGTAAGATTCCTTTTCACCCAATTGAACCACGGAATCACCGGGCACATGCCGATAGCTGTAGTTGGCGAGGTTGCCTGTTTGCACACAGATGGCGTGCACCTTTGTCACAAACTCGGCAATGGCTAACAAGTGAGGCATGGGACCAAATGGGCGTCCCATGTAGTCCATATCGAGGCCCGCGATGATCACACGTATGCCTTGGTTAGCGAGTTGATTACACACTTCCGGTAAGCCATCATCGAAGAATTGTGCTTCGTCAATGCCGATGACTTCCACATCACCGGTCAGGAGCAAAAGTTGCGAGGAATGATCAACTACTGTGCTTCGAATAGAAGTCTGGTTGTGGCTTACGACGTCTTCATCGTGGTAGCGGTTATCGATACGCGGCTTGAAAATCTCAACCTTCATTTTAGCGAACTCCGCTCGGCGCATGCGGCGAATGAGTTCTTCCGTTTTTCCGGAAAACATGGAGCCGCACACGACTTCTATCCACCCTTGGCGGCGACCACGATTATCGGTGTTTTCTAAAAACATCTCCTTTAAGCAACTTAGCGAGCGCAAAATAGCCACTGAATAGGCTTCGCCACCTGTCTATTTTTTGCAAAAAAGGGTTTTCGGGTGTTCTTTTGCGGGTGAAATAAATCAGCATACCATGGGACGCATATTTGAAACCCGAAAGCATAAAATGTTTGCGCGCTACGATAAGATGGCAAAGGCCTTCACGCGCATCGGTAAGGACATTGTGATGGCTGTGAAGGCCGGCGGTCCCGACCCGAACAACAATCCTCGTCTGCGCCAGATCATGAACAACGCGCGCGGATTGAATATGCCGAAGGACCGCGTGGAATCTGCAATTAAGCGCGCAAGCGACAAGGACAATTCCAACTATGAAGAAATCGTGTACGAAGGCTACGGCCCTTATGGTGTGCCGATTTTGGTAGAAGCCGCTACTGACAACCCAACTCGTACTGTTGCCAATGTGCGTTTGTATTTCAATCGCGGTGGTGGTGCATTGGGCACAAGTGGTTCGCTGAGTTTCGTTTTTGAGCGCAAGGGTGTATTTCGTTTGGATCCTGCGAACGTAGCCAACGCGGAAGAACTCGAGTTGGAGCTGATTGACGCCGGATTGGAAACCATGGAGGTGGATGAAACGGAAGTGGTGTTGTACACTGCATTCACCGATTTCGGCAACATGCAGAAGGCACTTGAAGAGCGCAACATCGTTGTGAAAAAGGCAAGTCTCGAGCGCATTCCTAATTCTTACGCTGAACTCACGGAAGAGCAAACCGATGAGATCCTTGAGCTAATCGAAAAGATTGAAGAGGATGACGATGTTCAGGCAGTGTATCACAACCTGAAATAGGCAGACTTCCCGGCCATTTGCATGTAAGGGGGAGTTTTGGCTTAAACTTGTAGTAACAATTGGCGTCTGCCTTCGAAACCAT
Source organism: Flavobacteriales bacterium (assembly GCA_046304755.1). Taxonomy (GTDB): domain Bacteria; phylum Bacteroidota; class Bacteroidia; order Flavobacteriales_D; family Sanyastnellaceae; genus JAIBBG01. The sequence goes on along the minus strand of JBKCDO010000017.1, from coordinate 8,150 downwards.
GTCCAACCTGCAAACCGTGCTTCAACGCTTCGAGCCTATTTCCCTTGCGGAAATGGATTCCGTTCGGTTGATGAATCGGACGGACACAAAGTTCATGATTGGACGAGAACAACTCGAACAGTTGTTGGCAACACTCGGAAACAACTATAGAATATTGGAGGTTGAAGGGGTTCGCATTAATCGCTATAAGACGCTTTATTTCGACACACCCGATTTTATGTGTTACCGCTTGCATCACAGTGGAAAGCGCAATCGATTCAAAGTACGCAAGCGAGAGTATGTAGAAAGTCACCTTTCTTTTCTCGAATACAAAGAGAAAACAAACAAGGGGCGAACCATCAAAAGCCGCATCAAGTTGGGTGAAATAGGAGATTCGTTGAATGAACGAGAGAACGCCTTCATCGATGATCGAACACATTGTCATCTCACCTACGAGCCGAAGTTGTGGAATAGCTTTGGACGAATAACGCTTGTAGACATGACTGCGGGTGAGCGACTCACCATCGACACCGACATTGCTTTTGAAATGGGGAACCGTAAAGCGGATATTCCGGAGTTGGTCATCATAGAGGTGAAGCGTGACGAGAACAGCGGGGTTTCGGAGGTATTACGACAGTTGAAACATCAGCTGGTTCGTCCCGAATCAATGAGCAAATACTGCCTGGGTGTTGCATTGCTTTATCCTGAAATGAAGTCGAACAACTTCAAACAGAAATTATTGAAAATCGAAAAAATCAAAATGGCTTATGTTGCTTGATTGGACAACTCTTTTTTTACAAGTGCAAGATGTTTTGCCGGCAGTGGTTGATGAGCCAGAAAAGTTCAAGCCATTAGGTGGACTGAAGTTCTTCAATGGAGAAGACTTGCTGGGCCTCGTTATTCGCATGGCCAAGCACCTGTTGTTTGTGTTCGTTTTGGTGCGCTTGATTTATTATCCCATCGCCAAGCGAAAGGATTTTCTATTCACCTATTTCCTGTTCAGCATTTCGATTTTCACGATGTGTTTCTTGTTGGAAAGTGTGAAGCTGGAGATGGGATTTGCGCTGGGATTATTTGCGGTATTCGGCATTATTCGTTACCGCACCGATGCGATTCCGATTAAGGAAATGACGTACCTCTTCATAGTCATTGGTATGTCGGTGATGAATGCGCTTATCAACAAAAAAATATCTGTTGTGGAATTGGTATTCGCCAACACCGCCATTCTTGCGTTAACCTACGGTCTAGAGCATGTGTGGCTTTTGCGCCATGAATCACAGAAGTTGGTGGTGTATGAGAAAATCACCCTCATTCAGAAAGGTCGTCGTGCAGAGTTGATTGCGGATCTGGAAGAGCGAACAGGCATCAAAATCAATCGCGTGGAAATAGGTAAAATTGATTTCTTGCGTGATACGGTAATGGTGAAGATTTACTTCTACGAAGACCAGCAGGACGGCCACATCGACGAAACATTCTCTTCCGGATTCAACAATTAGTAGCTATGAGATTGCAAACAATCATCTGGTTTTTCGCGGCGCTCCTTGCCTTTGGTTCATGTAAAAAGGAGGCGGGCGATGGCGGCAACTCGTCCATCAAAGGAAAGATTTCGCGTGAGTTGCGTGTCGTATTGAATAATCCCACAACTGTGACAGGAACGTTCCCCGCGGCCGATGAAGATGTCTATATCATTTACGATAATCACGTATCACCTGACGATCGAGTCCAAACGAACTACGATGGCGAATACGAGTTTCTGTATTTGCGTCCGGGGAAATACACGGTCTATGCTTTTTCGAAAGACACCAATGCCGTTGCGGTTCCTTGGGATGAAGACCACATGACCGTGTTGCAAGAGTTGGAAATCACCGATGGCAATCAGCAAGTGATGGCAGCGGACATGACCATTTATGATGCGAATTAGTTTTCTACTTGCTTTCACGTTCGTCATTACACAAGCGTTCTCTCAAACAAAAGACGCGGGCCTTTGGATGGATGTCGGCGTTAGTCGTGAATTGGGTGATCGCTTCGAATTGACGGTGAGTCCAGAGTTGCGTTTGGATGAAAACCTCTCGCGTTGGTCGCGCCTATTTGCCGATGCCTCGCTGGAATACAAGTATAACAAGCACATTTCGCTCTCTGCGGCCTATCGTGGTGGAGTAGGGAATGACGGTGTGCATATCGATGGACGACATCGCATGCAATACGGCCTAGGTTTAAAGCAGAAATGGAATGACTGGACATTCCAATACCAATCGCGCGTGCAGTTCGCCTTGAATGCCGCCTGGAGTGATGCTGATGTGGATTTCAATACGACTTGGCGCAATCGGATTACGGTGAAATATGGTGGATTAAAAAAAACTGATCTAGCTGCTGCTTACGAAACATTCAATGCTGTTTCTGCCTATCAGGAAATGGCGTTCACCAATTGGCGATTGACGGCTCAATTGACAAGGAAAATCAATAAAAAACAAAGCGCCTCAATTGGCTATTTGATACAGCGTGATTTAACGGAGTCACCTCAACATATTGATTTCGTAATCTTGCTCTCCTATAAGGTGGAATTGTAGTGCTACATTCGCGGCGCCAAATTCCTCCTAAACATGTCTAAGAAAATTTCCTCCGCCCTTATTTCCGTATTTGATAAAACCGGTCTGGAACCCATTGTGCAACGTATGATGGAGCTCAACATCACGATGTATAGCACAGGCGGCACACAAGAATTCATCGAAAAATTGGGTGGCACCGTTGTTCCCGTAGAAGAGTTAACTGGCTATCCGAGTATTCTCGGTGGTCGTGTGAAGACCTTGCACCCGAAGGTGTTCGGAGGAATCTTGAATCGTCGCGCCGATGCGGGCGATCAGGCGCAAATAGCAGAGTTCGAAATCCCGAATATCGATTGTGTGATTGTCGATCTATATCCGTTTGAAAAAACAGTAGCCAGCGGCGCATCGCATGAAGACATCATCGAGAAAATCGACATTGGTGGTATTTCCTTGATCCGAGGCGCAGCCAAGAATTACGACGATGTGGTGATTGTGCCGGCTCAGCGCTACTACGGGCATTTGCTCAACATTCTTACACAGCAGTCCGGAGAAAGCACACTGGAACAACGTCGCGAATTGGCGCGCGAAGCATTCAATGTTTCATCGCATTACGATGGAAAAATCTACTCCTATTTCCTTGGCGACGATTCGGGTTCATTGAAGATTAGCGAAAACGATTATCAGGTATTGCGTTATGGTGAAAACCCCCATCAGTGCGGGGTGTTCTATGGCGACTTGGACGCTTTGTTTACCAAATTGAATGGAAAGGAGCTTTCTTATAACAATCTTCTCGACGTTGATGCGGCGGTCAATCTGATTGATGAGTTCGCAAACGAAGCACCCACGTTTGCTATTTTAAAGCACAACAACGCCTGCGGAATTGCAACACGTTCAACCATGAGGGAAGCCTATGAAGCAGCGTTGGCTTGCGATTCTGTTTCTGCCTTTGGTGGAGTGTTGATTGCCAATGGTAAAGTAGACGTTCCAACGGCTGAACTCATTCATTCCTTGTTCTGTGAAGTTATTATCGCTCCCTCATACGACGATGCCGCTGTTGAATTGCTGAAGCAAAAGGCGAATCGCATCATTCTCGTGCGCAACCAAGTGAGCATGCCGAAGCATCAGGTGCGCACAGCGTTGAATGGCTATTTGTATCAGGATAAAGATTCGCATTCAGAATTAATTTCGGATTTCAAAGTGGTTACGAATACAACAGCAACTGATCAGCAACTCCGCGACTTGGTATTCGCCAATAAAATTGTAAAGCACACCAAGAGCAATACGATAGTGCTCGCTAAGAATGGACAGCTTTGCGCCAGCGGCACGGGACAAACCTCACGCGTAGATGCACTGCGTCAGGCCATCGAAAAGGCGCGCTCATTCAGTTTTGATTTGACAGACGCGGTGATGGCCAGTGATGCTTTCTTCCCGTTCCCGGATTGTGTGGAAATCGCAAAGGAAGCAGGCATCACTGCCGTAGTGCAGCCCGGAGGCTCCATCAAAGATCAACTCTCCACCGACTACTGCAACGCGAATGGCGTTGCGATGTATATGACGGGGGTGAGGCACTTCAAACACTAGTGAAGGGGTGAAAGAGTGAAAGGGTGAAATGGTGTGCGCCAACATACCATTTCACCCTTTCACTATTCACCTTTTCACTAATTTTTCTGCACACGCACACTCTTCACCTCATTATTCGAATGAATGTTGAGTGTGTAAAGTCCTTGTGCGAATGCGCCAAAATCGATTGCAGTTGTTGAAGCATTCGGATTGAAAGTCGCTACGCGCTTACCCGTGATATCCATCATTTCAATCAATTGAATTGCGGCACCTTCGCGCTGAGCGATAGTAATCATGCCGTTTGTTGGATTTGGGTAAACGTTGTAGAATGCGCTGATCTCATCAACCGATGTAACACCTTCGCAATCGCAGTTAGCGTTGTATGCGTCGTTAGTTGTGTTTGCGTTGCCATCGTCGCAAGGATCACCCACATAATAGCACGATCCATCATCTGTGTTAGCACTCATGTCGTAGTTGCAAGCGTCCATATCGGTGCAACCGAGCATTTCGATGAATGTACCGATGCAGCCACAGTCGCTATCAAGGATGTCATTCATTGTTTCCGGATTACCATCATTGCATGGATCACCCGGGAAGGCGCAGCTTAAATCTTCAAACTGAGCGGCGGCATTGAAGTTACAAGCTGCCGGGTCGGTGCAACCTAAAATGAGACCGGCGCAAATACAGTCAATCCCATAGGAATCGCTGACAGTATTAGGATCGTTGTCATCGCAAGGGAAACCCGGAAGCATGCAAGAGCCGTCCTCTGTATTAGCTTCAGGATTGTAGTTACACGCTTCAATTGCAGTGCAACCAAGCACCTCAACAAATACATCACCGGCGCAAGCGCAATCATCACCGATTACATCGTTGATTGTATTGACATCACCATCATCGCATATGCTACCGATGAGGATACAGGAGCTATCTTCAATTGTTGCTAAACTGTTGTAGTTGCAGGCTGTCATATCAGTACAACCTAAGATTTCGCCATTATCAACGCCTGCACATCCGCAATTGCTGTTAATGACATCATTGTCGGTTGTAGGATTGTTGTCTTCGCAAGGGTCACCAATGAAGAAACATTCACCATTATCAATAACTGCTTCCGCGTTGTAGTTGCAAGCCATATCATTCATACAACCGGTCAGCGTTCCAACACATTGGCAATCCGCGGTAAGCATATCGTTAATCGTGTTTGAGTCGTCATCATTACAGTCATAACCGGGAAGTTCGCATGAACCGTCTTCAATAGTTGCGTCCGGGTTGTAGTTACATGCCTCCATGGCTGTGCAGCCCGGAGTACCGGTGATGGTGTCACCAAGGCAAACACAATCTGCAGAGAGAATTTCATTGATAGTGAAAATATCACCATCATCACAAGTAGAACCCGGGAAGCTGCAGGAGTTGTCATCAAGAATGGCATCAGCGTTATAGTTACAAGCAGCCATATCTGTGCATCCCAGCAATACACCTACGCAAGCGCAGTCATTCGTGTATGCATCGTTTGCTGTTTGGTCATTCAAGTCATCGCAGGGATAGCCTGGAAGTTCGCAAGAACCGTCTTCAATGGTTGCTTCAGGATTGTAGTTACATGCCTCCATGGCCGTGCAACCCTCAATAAAGATTTGAGGTTCACCGGCGCATGTGCAATCAACTTGGATAACATCATTGAAGGTCTCGGGATTGTTGTCTTCGCAAGGGGCACCGGTGAATAAGCAAGTGCCATCATCAACAGTGGCGTCCATGCTGAAGTTGCAGGCATTCATATCCATGCAACCGGCGATGAAGCCATTATCCTCACCAATACAAACACAGTCGGCATTGATTACATCGTTGTCAGTAGTGACATCACCGTCATCGCAGGGGTCATTGGGGAATTGGCATGATGCGTCGTCGATAATCGCTTCCATGTTATAGTTGCAGGCATCAGGCTGTGTGCATCCATTCAGTATACCGGCGCAAACACAGTCTGCGCTGAGCACATCATCGCTCGTTGCTGCGTTGTTGTCGTCGCAAGGGAAACCGGGTAATTCGCAAGAGCCGTCGTCGATAGTGGCGTTTGCATTGAAGTTGCACGCTTCGGTAGCGGTGCAACCCGGAATTTCAGGTACAACGCCGGAGCAAACACAATCACCGTCATAAATATCGTTCTCAGTTTCAGCTATACCGTCATCGCAAGGATCTCCGGGGAAGAAGCAACTGCCGTTGTCCAGAACAGCCTCCGGATTGTAGTTGCAGGCTGCGGACTCCATGCATCCGAGTAGGATTCCCGCGCAAACACAATCGCCACCCAGTAAATCATTTTCAGTTGCAGGATTGTTGTCATCACAAGGGAAACCCGGAAGTTCGCAAGAACCATCGTCTACGGTTGCCTCCATGTTGTAGTTGCAGGCTTCCGCAGCAGTGCAGCCGGGCACTTCAACTACCATTTCACCCATACAAACGCATTCTGCAGTGTATACATCATTCTGTGTGAAGATGTCATTATCATCGCACGCATCGCCTGCAAATGCGCAAGAGCCATCATCAATAGTGGCAATGGCATTGAAATTACAGGCCATCATTTCCGTGCATCCCATGAGTTCACCTGTGCAAACGCAATCAGCACCGTAGGTATCATTTGCGGTCATGTCATCACCATCGTCACAAGGGTCACCGGGAAAGATACAGGTGAAATTTTCTTCAACAGCATCCGGATTGAAGTTACACGCTTCCGATGCTGTGCAACCGGTAATTGAACCTGCACAAACACAATCACCGTTGATGAAGTCAACGGTTTCCGGGTTGCCATCATCACAGGGGAATCCAATGAAAAGGCATGTGCCGTCATCCTCTGTGGCGTTCAAATCATAGTTACAAGCACCCGATGCGGTGCAGCCTGGGATTACTACTTGAGCTGCGCTCCAAAGATTCACACCATTTTCAGCACCTGTGCCATTGTATTGCCAAGGTCCGCTTCCGGTGAGGAACGTTCCTTCCACCCATAGTTGGGCACTTACAGCAATATTCTCACGACCTTGACCACCGTCACCATATTGCATGAAATCGGCCATCAGGGAAGGATTCGAGAACGAGTTTCCGGGCAAATAGAGGCCGAGATCGCTGGCTGTCGTATTAAACCCCGAAGAGGCATTCCACTGGATGGTTACTTCTTCGTCAGTAAGCAGCGCAAAATCACCGGCAACAATAGCCACAGACATCGAATTCATATTCGCGTATTCAAACAGCGCGCAGAGGCGGTAGCTGCTGATATCAGTGGCAGCACCGAAGTTTTTGATGGTGATGTGTTGATTGGCGGGATCAACGGTTACCATTCTCACTTGAGCCGTCAGGGGCGTAAGTGCAAGCATGGTAAGGCACAGAAATGCGTAAAAGATTTTCATGGTAAATGATTTAGTGCGGCTAAGTTCTGACATTATGTTACCGTAGCCAAAAGTCACAACGTTAAAGTTTTGAAGAGAGCAAGTTGAATAAACTGATAGCTGTGATTTTACGCGAAAAGTTTTTGGCGAAGAGGTTTCTCAACTGGAGTGATGAGCTAAACTTCTGTTGACACGTGCGTTTTTATATGATAATCAGCAAGTTAAAAAACTCTTGGTTTTATTACTGAACCTTTTATTTTCGCGTCACGTACAAACAAACGATTACGCTAACAAATTACGACTATGTATTGGACACTGGAATTGGCCTCATATCTTGAAGATGCACCTTGGCCTGCGACAAAGGATGAGCTCATCGATTTTGCGATGCGCACAGGAGCACCGCTCGAAGTGGTGGAGAATCTTCAACAGATAGAAGACGATGAAGAAGTATTTGACACCATCGAAGATATTTGGCCGGATTATCCGACCAAGGAAGACTTCTTCTTCAATGAAGACGAATATTAACGAATCAAGACTAAACACAGGTATTTGAGAGAGTACTTGTTGTTTTCATGGTAAAAGGGAAGACCGCCTCTCACGAGGCGGTCTTTATTTTATCCGTTGAATAACTGATGATGCAACCGGTTCGCGTTTTCAAGTTTGGCGGAGCGTCCGTGAAGGATGCGTCCGCAGTGCGGAATGT
>JBKCDO010000016.1:0-12180 GCA_046304755.1 Flavobacteriales bacterium | reverse complement strand
CTCACCATTTCACCATTTCACTAATTGAACATTTCCTTCACCCGTTGAAAGAAACTCTTGTCCTTCGTCCCGGGTGCGGGTTTAAAGTTGGCTGAATCGCGCAACTTTTCAAGCGCTTTCTTTTCGTCGTCGTTGAGTTTTTGGGGTGTCCAAACATTGATATTGACCAGCAAATCGCCCTGTCCATATCCGTTGACTTCCTTGAGTCCCTTCCCTTTCAGTCGCAGGATTTTTCCGCTTTGTGTGCCTGCATCGATTTTGACTTGCGCCTTGCCTTTGACCAGTGGAATTTCCACGGTGGCACCGAGGGCCGCATCCGCGAAATTCACATATAAATCATAGTATAGATTCACACCATCGCGCTTCAATTCGGCGTGTTCCTCCTCCTCGATTTGAACCAGCAAGTCGCCGGGGATTCCTCCGAATGGCCCCGCATTTCCCTTGCCTGCAACGTTGAGGGTCATGCCCTCTCCCACACCTGCTGGTATATTAATTTCAATTAATTCCTCTTCACGCTTCTGACCGTTTTCATCGGCATCCTTCGGTTTTGATTTCACCGATTTTCCAACGCCATGACAAGTTGGGCAGGTAGATGTCGTGGCCATCTGACCCAATATCGTATTGGTGACGCGGCGCACCTGGCCTTGTCCCTTGCAGGTATTGCACGTATCAAAAGTGACGTCCGATGCGTTGACCAGTTTGAAGACTTTGATTTTCTTGGTGCAGCCGTTGGCGATTTCTTCCAGGTTCAATTTCACCTTAATGCGCAAATTCGAGCCCTTTGCACGGCGCTGACCGCCACCTCCGCCGAAGCCACCTCCAAACGCACCACCGAAGATGTCTCCGAAGTTACTGAAGATGTCATCCATGTTCATGTGGCCTCCGCCACCAAATCCTCCTTGCGGTCCGGCGTGTCCGAACTGATCGTATTGAGCGCGCTTTTGCGCATCGCTTAACACCCCGTATGCGTCAGCGGCTTCTTTGAATTTATCCTCTGCAGCCTTATCGCCCGGGTTTTTATCGGGGTGGTATTTCAATGCAAGCTGTCGGTAGGCCTTTTTAATTTCAGCCTCACTCGCGCCTTTTGAAACTCCCAGTATATCGTAATAATCGCGTTTTGCCATTGTCGTTTTGCTGTTACTGTCCAATTACCACTTTCGCGTAGCGCAGGACTTTCTCGTGCAGTAAATATCCCTTCTCCACTTCATCTACCACCTTGCCCACCATATCCGGAGTTGGTGCAGGAATTTGTGTGATTGCTTCGTGATAATCGGTATCAAACGGCTTTCCCGCAGCTTCCATGGGCTTAAGGCCCTTCGATTCGAGTTTGCGATAGAGTTTGGAATGGATGAGGACGAACCCCTCCTTCACTACATCGATATTGTCGACCCCTGCATTGGCTTGCATGGCGCGATCGAAATCATCAACGATTGGAAGCAACTCCTTCATCAACTCGCCGGAGGCTGAGGAAAGAATCTCCGACTTTTCCTTCATGCTGCGCTTGCGGAAATTGTCAAACTCCGCATAGAGGCGCATGTACTTATCCTTCCACTCGGCAGCATCTTGCTTGGCCTTTCCTAATTCGTCAACAGGCTGCTCGCTCTGTGGCTCGGGTGTTCCCAAATCAGGTTGATGATCATCGGTCAATAATGGTTCTTGCTGCTCACCTGCTGCAGTCGTATGCTTGTTGTCTTCGTTCATCATAATTCAAAAAATGTGTCGCCCGCCGCAGTCAACATCCACGCCAACGGATGAGCGGGGTCAATCTGTCAGATTTTGCCGCAAAGATGCTGCAATGAGTGACGCGATTTGCGACAAATACGCAGGGGCTCGCTGATATATGCTGACAAAAAACCCCGATGATCGCTCATCGGGGTTCCTTGATATTCTGTTGTGAAAGCTTACAGGCTTTTCACATGGAGGTCAAGCTGCTTGTGAAGTTCCAAACCGCGGAGGTTTTTCGCCAGAATGATTCCGTTTTCATCAATGAGAAAACTCATCGGGATGCTCGAAACACCGTACATGGCGGCGGCACCATTCTGCCATCCTTTGAGATCACTAACGTGATTCTTCCATACCAAGCCGTCCTTTTCGATTGCGGCTTTCCATGCATCCGCATTTTGATCGAGTGAAACGGAGAAAATATCAAAACCTTTGGCATTCTTCCATTTGGCCTTTTTGTATTTCTCATAAGCGGAAACCACATTCGGGTTTTCGCGGCGACATGGTCCGCACCAAGATGCCCAGAAGTCGATGAGCACGAGTTTACCGCGCAAAGAAGAGAGTTTGATTTCCTTTCCATCCACACCGGCCATCACGATTTCCGGAGCTTCGTCACCTACTGCAGTTCCTACTTTGGCAGGCTTCACGGCCATGCGCTCAGCTTTAACGGGTTGTTCAACCAAAGTGAAACTATATGTTGCCGCGATTCCGGCGGTCAACATCAGTGCTGCAAATACTTTTTTCATTGTGTGCTTTTTATCAGGGTTAAAAATAACGATTGAAGCCGCGCCACAGGCAAACTTGTTGCCAAATTAATCGATGCGCTTGATATCGGCTCCAATAGCGCGCAAACGCTGCTCGATGTTTTGATAACCGCGGTCGATTTGCTCGATGTTGTGTATGGTACTCTTGCCGTTGGCCGCCAGCGCTGCAATCAGCATGGAAACACCCGCACGAATGTCGGGCGACGACATGGTAATGCCTCGCAACTTTGTCTCGCGGTTACTTCCAATCACGACAGCGCGGTGAGGATCACACAGGATAATCTTCGCCCCCATATCGATGAGGTTGTCGACGAAGAACAATCGACTCTCAAACATCCACTGATGAATCAGCACGCTACCCTTGGCTTGCGTGGCCGTCACCAATGCAATGGATATTAAGTCAGGCGTGAAGGCCGGCCAGATACCATCGCGAATGGTCAATATGGAACCATCGATGAGGTTTTGAATTTTATAAGATTCCTGAGCAGGCAGGTAGATATCATCACCACGGAATTCCATTTCAATTCCCATTTTGCGGAATACCGATGGAATAATTCCAAGGTCCGGAATAGAACAGTTACGAATGGTGATCTCAGATTGTGTCGTTGCCGCAAGACCTATGAAACTTCCAATTTCAATCATATCAGGCAACATGCGATGCTCTGTTCCGCCGAGGCTATCGACACCTTCAATGACGAGTTTGTTAGACCCGATACCGGAAATTTTTCCGCCCATGCGGTTGATCATTTTGCAGAGCTGCTGCAAATATGGTTCGCTGGCTGCGTTGTAGATAGTCGTCTCGCCTTTAGTGAGTGAAGCAGCCATCACAATGTTGGCGGTTCCGGTTACAGAGGCTTCATCCAACAGCATGAATGTTCCGCGTAAGTTCTTTGCGTTGATTTTGTAAAAACGCTCTTCCTTCATGTGTTCGAATGTGGCGCCCAGGGCTTCAAAGCCCCGCAGGTGAGTATCCACAGGACGGCGACCGATCTTATCACCTCCGGGCTCAGGGATGTAGGCCACACCGAATCGAGCCAATAATGGACCGATAATCATAATGGAGCCACGCAAGGCGCCACCCTTTTTCTTGAAATCATCGGTGAGTAAATACTCCAGGTTGACATTCTTCGCCTCGAACGCGTAGGTGTGGTCATCAATTTTCGTCACGTCAACACCCATGGCTTGCAGCAGCTCAATGAGCTTCATCACATCGCGAATGTTGGGTATGTTGGAGATGGTGACACGCTCAGGAGTGAGCAACACAGCAGAGACAATCTGCAATGCTTCGTTCTTGGCACCCTGTGGGATTACCTCACCACTGAGTTTCTTACCGCCGATAATTTCAAATGAAGCCATAATCTTGATTTATGCTTCAAAGAACACTATCTAGCAGCGCAACAAATATGTGCGTTCAGGAAATTATTGACAGCGCAACGCTGATTGTTTCGGACTATTTAATCACCTTCATACGTTGACGCTCCGGCATACCCAAATAAGTCAGTGAAATTTCCGGACCGCCGGCAATTCCGTTGGTGAAAGGCATTTTCGCGAGGCGAATATCATAACCGAAACTAACTGCCGCGAAACGCTTGTATTCAAAACCGATGTAGGGTGAAATCGCATCCTTCCAACGATAGAACACACCGGCGCGAGCCAGACTAGCGGTCTTTACATTGGTGTATTTGGATTCTTCACCAATGCGGTATTCGCATGTCACACCAATGTTCACTTCGTTTGAACCGCCTTGACGTTGAACCAAGGCATCGTAGCGCATATCGATGTGCTCGTAGCGTTTAATCCATGCAGCCTTGTAAACCTGACGCAAACGCACTCGGTCATCACCGCGAGCAATCATGGTGATTTGTTGATTCGCGTGGAAAATAGAATAGCCCAAATCGAATCGTCTCTTCGCACGATGTTTCCAGTGCGCTCCTGCTCCGATGTCCACAAAACTGCGGGAGGTGGTAATGAAGCGTTCACGATCATCCAGCGAAGGATCGTATGCCACGCCGTCAAATTGGGAATCCCACGCTAATCCATCAAAGTCGATACTGCGCTGCTCGAAGCCCACCTGAAATCCGGAAGAGAAAAGATCATCATCGGTTGCCACCAAATTATAAGAGCCCGAACCACGAACCGTTAGGGTGCGCATCTGTGCCTTTCCGGCATCATCTTGAAGGACCAGCAATCCAAAGCCAAAGAAGTTATCGTTGTATTTGCTCAAGAGTTTATACTGCGCATCAAGACCGCTGGTGGTATAACCGGAACCGATGCCACGCCATTGGCGACGATGCAAGAGCGTGCCTTTGAGCATAGTTTCAAACTGACCGGTAAGTGCAGGATTATACAATTGTGGGCAATTGGTGAATTGCGAGAAATGCATATCCTGAGCGAAGCCATTGCGTGTGCATATCCAAGCAGCAAGCAACGCCAAAAAGAGGTATCGTTTTTTCATGTCGTTCAATTCGGTTATCTGACTAAGACCACTTCACCCACGCGTTCGACACGCGTTGCCGTTCCAATGGAAGCTGACAGCGTGTAATAGTAACTTCCCGATGGAGCGGGCACTCCTCGCAGTTGGCCATCCCAACCCTTGTTGGGCAAATTCGTTTCAAAAACGACCTCTCCCCAACGACTATAGACGCGAAATTCGAGACGTGTAATCAATAGCCCTCGGACGTAAAGCGTGTCGTTCTTACCGTCATCATTTGGTGAAAAAATATCCGGTACAAATACAGGGTCAGGCGGAAGTATGCACAACTGCAACGAGGTCGAGTCGACGCATTCTCCCTCGTTCACAACCGTTAAAGCAACAGTGTAAAGCCCTGCAGTTTCATAGACATGAGACACCGATTCACCGGGAGATAACGGTGATGATGTGCCATCACCGAAATACCAAGTGCCTGTTACTGCATTGGCCGAACTGTCTTCAAAAGCGATGTTACCGATTTGATCAAAGGGGATACAGGCATCGTTAGGCGTTATTGAAAAGGCAGCGTTAGGAGCAGAAAACGCCGGGATATCTAAGGTCGTATCGCGCTGACAGCCGTTTTCATCCGTGATAGAAATTTCAACGGAGGTTCCTGCATCATCTTCGTAATAGGTTGGATTTCCCGTATCGCCATTCCATGTCACAAGATAGGTATCGGTTGGTGTAATGGTAAGATCGATAAATCCTTCCTCACCGGGGCAAAGCGTATCCGACGTAACGGTTACATATTGGAAGCGCGGGAATAGTTCGATTTCAATGCTATCGATTTGCGGCGTTGAGCATCCATCATCCACCAACAACGTCACAGTTGTTGTCTCCGTATAGACTGAGCTGTTGGTCGCAGCGTTCGGACCACCATTGCTCCAGGCATAGGTCAGGTCATTCTCCGGAAAACCACCGCTGACCACCGCAGCTATCGTCGACGACTCTTCATAACAAACCGGGTTAACCGTTGCCGTAAGTGGCTGCAATGAAATCGGAGGATAGACAACGAAATTCACGGTGTCGGCGACTTCCGGGCAGATATCGGGAATGACCTTATAGATGACCTCATATTCACCTTCACCCAACAATGAAGGATTAAAGGTCGTCTGGGCCAATGATCCTATGAGCAAGCCCCCGAAAGGGGTTGTGATAAAAGCAACCTCATAATCTTGAATGCAGTATTGAGGCTGGATACCCGTGATGAGCGGCTCCACTTGTTTTTCAATGGTTACGTAGATAGAGTCCCTGCAACCTGAAGGATTGTCCCAATACACATAGTACGAACCCTCATCAGCCAAAGAAGGGTCGAACAGCCCTGTTTCAGGATTGGTTATTCCTGCACCTGACCAAGTGCCTCCGGGCACCGCGTTAGCCAAAATCACCGGGCTATCTGTAGTGCAAAACTGCTGCGGTAAATCAGGAAGATTGGGAGCAAAGTTGCGCACAAGCATTGAGTCTGTGCAACTATTGGTGATGTAGTAGATGTAATTCAACCCAACAGGAATTCCTTGTGGATTAATGGTAAAGCCTGATGTCGAAGAACCATTAATTCCCGGACCATACCACGAACCACCCTCAGGCGTAATCAGACCCGTTAGCGCTGTATCCAATGCGGTTTCAGGATCGGTCACACAAAACGACAACTCCGTTTTTGCGATGTTGGTGCGCACCATGGAAATAGCCACGGTATCTACGCATCCGTTGATTGCCTGGTAGGTAATGTAGGTTTCAACATCCGTGTTAAATGCGGCCGGGTTGAATAACCCTGTATTCGCATTGGTGATGGCACCATCCGGACTTGCCCAGAATCCGCCTGTCGGAACAGGATTGGGATCCACAATGAACGGAGCCTCCAAGGGACAAATCTCAGCAGATTCAATGACGTTGATTTCTTTGATGAGCACTGTGAAATCAGCCTCGCAGCCGTTGATGGCATAGTGCAGTGTGAGATCACCTGCAGGAGCGGTGGCCGGGGCAATAGAGCCAATAAAGGCATTGACGATACCGGGGCCCGTCCACAAACCTCCAAGAGGAGAAAAATCAATCGTATCGAGATCCACTGATTGACAAATGGGATCCAAAACAAAGGGCTCCGCAATACTATCGATATTCACCAAAGTAACATCGGTACAACCGTTGACGCTGTATACTACTTGATAATTACCTGCAGCAATAGGGTCAATGACCCCACCGGCGGTAATCGCTATATCCAATCCTGACCACACGCCACCCGAAGGTGATGCGTTCACGGTGAAGGGTGCGCTGCCGGGACAAGCGGCCACGGCAAATTGAGAGGCGATAGGAATAACCGTGAACTCCATGCTGTCGACACAGTTCTCTGAATAAAAGTAAACGGTGTGATCACCACCGCCGGCCAAATCAGGATCATACAAATTGGTTCCGGGTATTACGCCGGAGCCTGACCAAACGCCATCGATACCCGCTTGTAAGAGAATATTCGGAACCGATTGACAAACCGTTTGATCGGCAGTAAAAATGGTCACATTCTCAATTCCTACAGTAAAGGATTTGGTTACTTCCAAGGAAGTTTCCAATTCGGTAATTAGAACCGTGTAAGTAGTGGTAGTCGACGGGCAAACATTCTGCTGCGGGCCTGATGCACCAATCCCATTTCCCCACTCAAAGGTGTAGTTAAAACAGCCTTCAGTAATGACCTCAAGGTTGGTGCAGCCACCCGGACAAACCGTTGGCGAATCAGCCACCAAATCGGCGTTGATACCGCAGTTAGCGAAAAGAAACGAGGTCACCAATTCGAAGTCATGCGGTCCATTGCATGCATCCGGAATCGTGATGGTCATATTCACCACAATATTGCAATTGAACGTGAAAGGATGATCTAGATAGAGCGTGATCAAATCGGTCATGCCGGCAGCACAATTCGATTCCACCTGCGTCACTTCAAAAGTTTCTGCAGAAGATGTTACCTGGAACGTTGCGCTTTCCAGCCATTCGCAATCAATCAAACTTGATAAATTGATGTTGACCTGAGATGCATTACAAGATGGAATGGTTTGAACCGAAAGTGTTGGTGGAATGGGATCAGGGACTTGCGTGCGCCAGTAAGCGCTGAATCCCGCCGTTGAGATACTGCCATCAGCAGTAAGCACCAGCGTCATTGTTCCACTCGTTGCCACCAATTCTCCCGGTGAATCCTGACCGGTAAAGGTGCCTAGCAGCAATCCGGTCTGTGGATTTCCATCATAAATCGTCAAGAAGTCTACATTTTCCTGCAGCGAAAAGGATCCGAAAAAGGTCATGGTGATGATTCCGTCGGTACTGATGACTGTGGTAGTGTTTTCATCAACACCGTAAGGACCTGTTAGTCCTCCACTATCGTAAAGGCGACCAAAACAATTCCCGATCGTCGTATTGGACATGGAAAACTCCGGGTAGTTCCACTGTCCCCAAAGCAATGTTGAAGAGCACACTGCAACGAGCAACAGCGCTATGCGCAAGGATGACATCATAATCTTATCTGAATGTACGTATAAAAAATACGGTGCAAATTACTACACATTGACGGCGAACAGGGGCTGACGGTTGCAGGTATATAACAATGAATTGTCGAATAATGCCAAGCGGTCATTTGTCCCTAAAAGCCATCCTTGCGTTGTACATTTGCGTCTATGTCTGTAAACAAAGAAGTGCGTCGTATCACGACCAATACCCTTCAGGAGATGAAGCATCGCGGAGAAAAAATCTCGATGCTCACCTCCTATGACTACAGTATGGCCAGGCTGGTGGATGGTGCCGGAATAGATGCCATTTTGGTGGGTGACAGTGCCAGCAATGTAATGGCCGGACACGAAACCACCCTGCCCATTACACTGGATCAGATGATTTACCACGCACAAGGTGTGGTTCGTGCCGCCAAACGCTGCTTAGTGGTAGTTGATCTCCCATTTGGATCCTATCAAGGCAATTCAAAAGAGGCCCTGAATTCTGCTATCCGAATTATGAAAGAAAGTGGCGCTCATGCCGTGAAAATGGAGGGTGGCGCAGAAATCAAAGAGTCCATTCAACGTATTCTAACGGCGGGTATTCCCGTCATGGGGCACTTGGGCCTCACCCCTCAGAGCATCTATAAGTTCGGAACTTATCAGGTGCGCGCCAAGGAAGAGGCAGAAGCCGAACGATTGATGAGCGATGCGAAGATTTTAGATGAATGCGGATGCTTTGCGCTGGTATTGGAAAAAATTCCGGCAGCGCTGGCAGCCAAAGTCACCCAATCGATTGAAATTCCAACCATCGGCATTGGAGCGGGCTCTGAGGTTGATGGACAAGTGTTGGTGATCAACGATATGCTGGGGTATACCCAAGAATTCAATCCGCGCTTTTTGCGCCGGTATATGAATGCCGGTGACCAAATCCATGACGCCGTTTCACGTTACGTGAGTGATGTGAAATCCGGCGACTTCCCCAACGAGAAAGAGCAGTATTAATAGCCCACATAGCAGCGAAAGGGCATCGCATAGAACAATAAGTACAGATGGAAAACACACAACCCTCCGGCAAAGGCACCCGCGACTGGCGCCAGGCTCCCAAAGAGCCGATCATTATGAGCACAGTAGAAAACCTGCGCGTGCTTTATGAAGACAATCACCTGGTTATCGTCAATAAGCGCAACTCCGATATTATTCAAAGTGATATCAGTGGCGACCGCACACTGTGCGATACCGTAAAAGGGTATGTGAAGCAAAAATTCAACAAGCCCGGACTCGCCTTCATTGGCACCGTTCACCGGCTCGACCGTCCTGTAAGCGGCATTGTTATTTATGCCCGGACGACCAAGGCACTGAATCGTCTTTCCAATATGTTTAAGTACCGCGAAGTACAAAAAACCTATTGGGCGGTAGTGAAAGGAACACCGGAAGAAACGGAGGCGACAATCATCAATTACCTCTGGAAAGATCAAAAGCTCAACAAAACATTTGCCTTCAAGGATCCCGGTCCTGACCGCAAAGAGTCTGAGCTGAGTTACAAGGTCATCGGTGTAGGCGACAATTACACCTTCGTGGAGGTTTATCCCAAAACAGGAAGACATCATCAAATCCGCGCGACCCTGGCAAGTTTGAACTGCCCGATTAAAGGAGATATTAAATACGGCGCTAAACGCACCAACGACAATGCCTCTATCCATTTGCACGCGCGTAAAATCGAGTTCTTACATCCCGTTAAAAAAACGCCTATAACCGTGGTAGCTCCGCCACCGGATGACGCCCTCTGGAATGAGTTCTTGCGCATTTCATTTGACGTCTAAAACATTTCTAAACTTCCAAGGAGCCACCTACCCTTTCGGATATTCATACACGATACACTGTTGAAAAACGGTTTCAAAACCATACGTTTATCCTTTCTGTACGGGTTGGTCTTGTCTAGATTTGCCCGCAGTATTGAACAATTATAAACACAATTTAAACCGCATGAAAAAGAACAGCTTCTACTTTCTCGCAGCTGTAGTTTGCGCTGCCATTGTTGTGGGATGCGCCAATCTGAAGTCCATGGAGAAGGCTGCCCAGGAAATGGGAATCAAGTCGAACCCGAACCCACTCGAAGTGCATGGTGATACCGTTGCGCTGACAGTAACCGGTAACTTCCCTCCCAAGTATTTCCCGAAAAAAGCCAGTATCGAGGCTGTACCGGTGCTCGTTCACAACGGTAAAGAAACCCGTTTCAAGTCGAGCTACTACCAAGGTGAACAGGCCGTAGGAAATGGAACAATCGTTCCTTTCAAAACAGGAAAGAGCTTCACCTACAACGACCGTGTCGCCTACTCGCCCGAAATGGAAAGCAGCAAACTGGAATTGCGCATCCATGGTAAGCAAGGCAAAAAAGAAGTTGACTTCCCGGCTCTTGCCATCGGCGAAGGTGTGATTGCAACGCCTTACCTCATGAAGAATGATGATAAGTGCATGTGGAGCAAAGACAACTTTGTACGCACCCTGAGCTATACGAATGATAGCACGCAAATCAACTTTGACTACAACTCATCAGCGTTGAAGCCTGCTGAATTGAAGCAAGCCGATGTGGCCAACTTGGGCAAGTGGATGCAAAGCGTTGCCACAAACCCGGCTTTGGTGATTAAGAAAATTGAATTCACTTCGTACGCTTCGCCTGAAGGTGAAATGTTGCTCAACGACAATCTCGCTAACGAACGTGCAGAAGCCGGAAAGAAAGCCTTCATGGATCTCGCGAAGAAAATGAAGCTGACCAACGCCACTGAAAACCTGTTCGCGCTCACTCCAAAAGGAGAAGACTGGGAAGGTTTCCGTTCAGCTATGGAAGCTTCAAACATCGAAGACCGTAACATCATCATCAACGTATTGAAGATGACCAGCGACCTTCAACAGCGTGAGCAAGAGATTAAGAACATCTCAAAAACGTACACCGAAATCCAGAAGGATATCTTCCCAGGCCTTCGTCGTTGCCGCATCCTGGTAAACTACGATCTTCAAGGATACAGTGATGAAGAGCTCGTTCAAATCGGTTCTAATAACCCTGCTCAATTGAAGTATGAAGAATTGATGCGTGCCGGTTCACTCATTGATGATTTGAATAAGAAAGCTGCTGTGTATGCTGCCGCTTGCGCTCTTGCAGATGCAGACTACCGTGCCTTCAACAACCTGGGTTGCGTATACTACATGCAAAACAAAATGGCGGATGCTCAAACAAACTGGAGCAAGGCTTATGGCATGAAGAAGTGCGCTGAAACAGCTAACAACATGGGTATTTCTACCCGTGTGAGCGGTGATCGCAAAGGTGCAATGACTTACTTCAATGAAGCTGCCGGTTCACAAGAGTCGAGCTACAACAAAGGATTGATCGATATTCAAAATGGTAACTACGCCGGTGCGGTAAGCAAAATGGGTAGCTACAAAACGTTCAACTCTTCGTTGGCGAAATTGCTCAACAAAGACAATGCTGCTGCGAAAGGTGATATCGATGCAAGCGGTGATAACTCAGCCCTGGCTGATTACCTGCGCGCTGTTATCTGTGCCCGCAATAACGATGGTGCCGGTGTTGGAACCAACTTGCGCAGTGCGGTTCAAAAAGATGCTACACTTGGAGAGAAAGCCAAGCGTGATCTTGAGTTCCGCAATCACAAGGATCAGACGAATTTCTAACATTCAATAATTTCAAAAAGAACCGCCACCTCGGCGGTTTTTTTTTGCCCTAGACTACGCTCGGGCACCGTTT
>JBKCDO010000015.1:0-17987 GCA_046304755.1 Flavobacteriales bacterium | reverse complement strand
CTTTTCCACCTCCGCCGGCACTGGCTTTAATGAGTACAGGCAATCCGACTTCCAAGGCAGTGCGCTTGGCTTCCTCGACATCACTTACTGCGCCTTCCGTTCCCGGTACCATCGGAATATTATACTTACGGGCCGCATGTTTGGCGGAAAGCTTGTCACCCATGATTTCCATTGCTTCCGGACTCGGACCAATCAGCGTGATACCGGCTTCTTTTACTTTTCTGGCAAAACCCGCGTTCTCCGATAAAAAACCATAGCCGGGATGAATACCATCGACACCAAGTTCTTTGCATACTGCAATGATTTTATCCCCTAGCAGATAACTCTGACTTGATGGCGGTGGTCCCAGGCAAACGGCCTCATCGGCGTATTTCACGAAGGGGGCATGACGATCTGCTTCACTGTAAACAGCAACTGTGGCAATGCCCATCTCTTTGGCCGATCGCATGACTCTCAAGGCGATTTCTCCACGGTTGGCAATCAGAATTTTTCGCATAGACGGAATGAATAGGGTGTAAAATTAGCGGTAGAGCGTGAGCGTTTGTTGTAATTCAGTCTCAACCAATTTCACCAGTTTAGCCGGTTTTAATACAGAAACCTGATGTCCGAAGCTAAGAATGAGATTGATGAGTTCAGTGGTGATCAACACGTGCAATCCAATGACGATGTGTTGTTTGTCTTGTTTGATAACTACTTGAGAGGAATGAATGGGTTGAGTGACCAAGTATTTTCCGGTGGAGGCTTCAAAGCGCAACTCGATTTTATCCGGTTTTTCACTGCGCTCGGTAATGCCAAGGCTGTGCTTGAAAAAAAGGTCCGCGTTGAACGATGCTTCCACGGTGAATTTCTTTTCTGCCGTTTCCAAATGTTCAATTCGTTCCAAACCATAGGTGCGAATGCCTTTGCGCTCCACATTATAGGCGATCAAATACCAGCGGTTGTGGTACTCCTTGAGCAAATAGGGGTGAAGTTCATATTCATTCAACTTGTCATCGGTAAACTTGCGGTATTGAATGCGAATCGATTTTCGCGCTTTGATATGTTCCAGCAGTGGCGCCAAGTGCTCATTCCCAAGGCTTACGGTAGATCGTTCAAATTGGATGAATTTGCCCAACGATGCATCATCGGGATTGGGAGAGATGTTTACGCGGTTGATGATTTTTTCAATGGCGCTCTCATATTGTTTGAAAATCGGAATACCCTTGAATTGCTCCAGCGTGGCCGTTGCAAAGCGGATGGCTTCCAGGTCTTCATCCCCCAGGGAAAGTTCGGAAATGCTGTATCCCTCTTCCTCGTAGAAATACCCCCCGTTTTGTTTGGAAAACTTGATAGGGGCGTAATAGCCTAACTCTCCTTCATTTTTCATGGCCCAGATATCCTTGTCAATGGTGCTGAGTGAAATAGCATCACCACCGCTGCCAAACAGAGCGTCTTCACAGGCCTGGCGCAAGTCCTCTCGCGTGGGATAGGGCTTGCCCCTGTTCGTCAGACAACGATCAATGATTCGGTAGCGCAGAAGGGCGTATTTATTGGCCGGCATAAGTGAATATCGGCCTCAAAGATGCTGCATCCGATAGGTGCTTTTTCGATTGTTACAAAAAAAATCGCCCCCTTGAAGGAGGCGATTGAAAGGTAGGTTGTGTTATTCGTTAATGCTCGTTAGCCTTGTACAAAGGCACCGCCACTTCATAGAATTTCTTGCGGTGCTCGGTCATGGCTTCTTTGTTCCACTTCATCTCGTGCTGATTAACCGAACAGATACCATAAGGTTTCCTGCACATTTCTTTCAGCTCGGCATTATCAAGGCTTTTATACAGATCCACATCCATCGGGCATTTTAAGGCATTTCCATCTGCAGGATGCTGGATGTTTTTGCAGTTCATCACAAAGGTTTTGCTGAAATAGCCATCCTTTTCAAAGACAACATCATAGTTGGCTCCCGTTTTCAAAAGGACACCATAAAAGCCGTTTTCTTTTGTGGTGGTGGTGCTCACCAATTCACCTCCGGCATAGACCATCACATTGACGCGGTCAATCGTTTTGTTGGGTTTTTTGTCGGCTCTTGAGGCGCCTTCGGGGTTAGGGATCATACCTTCTTCCACGACACCATAGAAGAGGAGTTGAGCTTTTTGGGCATGAACAAGGCTCATCGAGCACAGGAGCATGCAAAGGGTGATTACAGTTTTCATCGCAAGTTTTTAAGTTTTCAACAGGTTATACACGTGTTTTCGACAAAAAGTTGCAGTAAAAACAAAAAGCAACTGATAATCAGTTGTCGTGCTCGCGAATTCTTAGACGAGAAGTTGTATTTAGGCTGTCGACTGCTGTGGAATCGGAGTCATTCGTCGGTATTTTGGTTCCGAGCGACTTTAAGTCGGGCTGACCGGCATCAATCCAGGCGGTATACCAAAAACTTCCGATGGAAATGACCGCAGATTTCATTCGTCGCTCAATCTGACCATCGAGCATTTGACTGTAGGCACGGCTAAAATCCTGAGAATAGACCTTCATGTTAGCCTGTCCACGGGTTTCATAAGAGTACTTTTTCTCCTCCCCAAATCGGGCGGTCAACTCGCGTTCGTAAGACAGGACAGAGTCAACAGCAGCAAAACTTTCCTCTATTCGCTCCCAGATGAAGCCCTGCGGAGCCTTGATGTAACCGGCTTTTCCCACGAAAAAGTCGTAGTCTTCGAAATAGAGTTCGGGTATGCGGCTCTCCCAAAAGCCGTGAATACCGCGTTGCCCCGTTTTCTGACCATTGTAATTGCTGGTTGAATGAAGAGGGACGTGAGCATCTCCGATATAGTGACCTAGTTCTGCCGACAATCGCAGAATGCGGTTGACATCTTCATTGCGGAAGGCGGTAGTCAGTTTTTGTTGTGTGAGATAAACATTCCAGGGTACTATACCATGAGCGCGAAGGGTGTCTTCAGAGAATTTCTCGACAGCATCCGTCCAGCGGCGCGGCACATTGAGAAATGGATTCGGTTGCTCAGGGGTAATATACCGATCCATGTCGATATAGTGGCACTCAGCTTCTCCTTTGACGCTGTAACGACGCTTATCCGGGTCAACCGAATGGTCGATGAGGTATTCCATATGATCCTTATAGAATCCGAACAACTCCTCGGGAAGCGTATAAATAGCCAGTTCATTGATTTTCTTATGTCCAAAAAATCCCCAGGCATTTTGATCCAGGACGCATTTGTGCGGCGTATAGGCTGAGGCCAGCAGCACAACCATTAATACTAGCGCAAAGCGAGCCTGGCGTACCATATTCGATTAAGGTTGAGCCATGGCTTCAGCGCTAAGCCATTGTGCGGGTTCATATTGAAGCTTCACCAGCTCCCCATTTTTGAGAATAGGTATGCAAGGTATCGTATTGGCTGTCAGGCAATATTTTACATCGCGCTGAATGTTTAGTTTAATCAACCGACGGCGATGAGAGGAGGCTCGTAAAAAGCTCCAGAGGTGTTCACGCGCCGAACGGTACATAAACTTAGCCGCCACGGTGCTGTCCTCCACGCACTGAAATTTACGCGATTCGATGAGAATGTCGGCAATGGCTCCCCCGCAGATAGTGTCTTCAAGATTCACCTTGTCCTTCCAGCCGGAAGCCAAGATGAGGGTGTTCTTATGTTGTTCCGCTAGCCACGAGCAAATGATGTCGAGGTTATTGAGGCAGCCGATCACAACCGTTTTGTCTTTAGCGGCCATCTGAATTGCTTTCGTGCCGTTGGTGGTGGTGAGCACAACCGTTTTGCCCTTCATGTTTTCATCCATATAGGCATAGGGACTATTCCCAAAGTCGAAGCCTTCAACGACGCGTCCATCGCGCTCGGCCCCAACGATGTAACCCTTTTGCTTATAATCCAATGCCTCATCCACTGAAGCGACCGGAATGATGCTTTTCACACCATGGTGCAGTGCTGTGGTTATGGCGCTGGTGGCCCTCAGTACATCGATGACCACGACAATTTCGAAATTCTCCTGATACAAGTGATATTGACCGGGAGTATAGCAGACTTCGACAAGTTTACGATCCGTGATAGGTGGCAAAGCGTTCAGATTTTCGGTGAATACAAACGGTCGGGACCTTCATTGTCCCGAGGGCGAAAATAGGTTATTCGTCCATTAGTCAACCATTGAGCGCGTGGATTGTTATTGACTTGTAATCACGCGTGAAGGATTATCTTCGCCGCGCCTTAGGAAAATTCATGATAGAAACTGATATCATCATTGTTGGAGCCGGTCCTTGCGGATTGTTTACCGTGTTTGAAGCCGGACTGCTCAAATTACGCTGTCATTTGATTGATGCCTTGCCGCAAGCCGGTGGGCAGCTGACGGAGATTTACCCCAAAAAACCCATTTACGACATACCCGGTTTTCCGGAAGTGCTCGCCGGCGATCTCATCGAGCATTTGATGAAGCAAGCGGCACCCTTTAAGCCTGGTTTCACGCTGGGTGAGCGTTGTGAATCGTTTGAAAAAACCGATGACGGTCAGTTCATTGTGAAAACTAGTCGAGGTACGTTGCACAAAGCACCAGTTGTGGCCATTGCCGGTGGCTTGGGCTGTTTTGAACCGCGCAAACCGCCCATTGGCAATATTGCAGACTATGAAGACAAGGGCATTGAATACATTGTTCGTGACCCTAATTTCTACCAGGGAAAGCGCGTTATCATCAGCGGAGGCGGAGACAGCGCCCTGGATTGGTCGATTTTCTTGGCTAATGGCGTGGCTAAAGAAGTCACGCTCATTCACCGCAGTAAGAGTTTCCGTGGTCATCCCGATAGCGTACAAAAAGTGCTGGACATGGCTGCCTCCGGTAAGATTAAACTCCTGACCGATGCTGAGGTAGTGGGGGTTCAGGGTTCAGGACACTTAGAGACCATTGAGGTTGACTCTCAATCGGAAGGAAAAATTTCCCTGGCAACTGATCACTGGCTTCCGTTGTTTGGCCTTTCTCCGAAGCTTGGTCCTTTGGCCGATTGGGGACTGAACATCGATAAAAACTCCATTGAGGTAAATACCTATGATTACAGCACTAATGTGCCGGGCATTTATGCCATCGGTGATATCAATACCTATCCGGGTAAATTGAAATTGATCCTGTGTGGATTCCACGAAGCGACACTGATGGTTCAAAGCGCCTTCAAGCGTATTTATCCCGATAAAAACTATGTATTGAAGTACACCACTGTCAACGGTGTTACCGGATTTTAATTGACAATCTTGCTCATCCAGTATGGAAAACATCATTCACATCACCGTCGTTGATAGAGAAGGGCAGGAGCACAATCTTGAGGCTCCAACAGACATGAACATGAACATGATGGAGCTCTGTAAGAGTTATGAATTACCTGTGGAGGGCACTTGCGGCGGAATGGCCATGTGCGCCAGTTGCCATATGTACATCCTTTCAGAACATGAACTTCCTGAACGTAATGATGACGAGGAGGCTATGTTAGATCAAGCCTTCTTTGTGAAAAGTAATTCGCGCCTGGGGTGTCAGTTGCATTTAAACAATGCCATGGATGGCTTGAAGGTGCAATTGGCTGAGGTGGGTGGCTAGTGAGGGAATAAGTTTCCCGTCCAGGTGAAATTCGGTAAATGGTCTTGTTTACGCAGTATTCCCACAATAGTTGGATGTATACCATGATCTTTTGGGAGCTGGGGTCGAGTGTATTATTTACTCTCGTTGTGATTTCAAGAGTAATTTTTCGTTATTTTCACCCTCGTTCATGATTTAAACGTAACAGTTACTCTTATCGAATGGCTAATTTTCAACGCACTGTTCCCTTTAATAATTTGCCTCCGCTGCCTCCAAAGATCGATGTGGAAACCAAGGCTGTCATGAGGAAGGCAATCTCTGCCGGTAGAGCTTTAGCTCAATTGAAGGGTACACTGCTGACTTTACCGAATCCGTCCATCTTTTTGGATACTATCTACCTCCAAGAGGCCAAGGCAAGTTCAGAAGTCGAGAATATCATCACTACGAATGATGACCTCTACAGGTCGATGGTAGCAGATCGCATGATTGAAAATGGTCAGGCAAAGGAGGTACTGTTTTATAAAGATGCTCTGTGGCTTGGGTTGAATGAACTGAATAACAAGCCATTCATCACAACCAATCTCTGTATTAAGATTGTCCAGTGCATTACGCAAAACAGTTCCTCTATTCGCAAAATTCCGGGCACAACGTTAAGTAATACGCGTGGAGAGGTTATTTATAGCCCACCACTGGGCGAGGCATTAATTCGTGAGAAATTGGCTAATTGGGAAAAATTCGTCAATGATTATCAGGGACTAGATCCTTTGATAAAGATGGCTATTATGCATTACCAATTTGAGGCGATTCATCCATTCGCTGATGGAAATGGAAGAACAGGAAGGATACTCTTGTTGCTATACATCAAACTCTCCGGAATGTTAGATACTCCGGCCATCTATCTTAGTGAATACATTAATAGGCATAAGGTAAACTATTACAATACCCTTCGCGGGGTCACAGAGCGTAATGATTGGGAAACTTACATTCTGTATATGCTTGACATGCTGGAACAAACTGCCATTACGGGAATGAATCGTCTGAGCGCTATCTCGGATGCTATGCAGTCTATGGTAGTTGAATTGAAAAGAGATTTGCCTAAAGTCTATTCCAAGGAATTGGTGGAGATATTATTTAAACTTCCCTATACGAAAAGACAGCATTTGGTAGAGGCCAAAATCGGAAACCTAAAGACCGTCGGGCAATATTTGATGGAACTTGAGGGACATGGTTTGCTCTCAGCAGAGAAAGTAGGTAAGGAAAAGCTATATGTTAATCGGAGGTTGATCAATATTTTGGAGAAGAGATTTTAATCGGCTCACTGACTAATGGTTTTGACGGAGGTGTGCGGCTAGTTCAGTGACCTCCACCAATTAAATGAGCTCGTGGTGTCTCAGACTGCCACATTCCAACAGTCGCTTGAGGGCAGGAATCTGTCGAGCCTGATGCGTGAGTTGGATATGCCCCATGTGGTGACAGTCGGTCCCGACAAAACTCACCATTCCTTTTTCAATTAATCGCTCTGTGATACGCTGGCAATTTGGTCCGTACTGTCCCGTAAGACTATTGATGTTGATTTGCAGCAGCACATCTTTATCCAGCATGGATTGGTACTTTTCTAAACTGCGGTGCCAGTATTCATAGCGTTCGGGATGGGCTAAAATGGGCTGATAGCCGGCAAGACGCATGTTGAAAATGGCTCTTCCCAAATTGATGTTTTCCTCAGCAAAGGAGATTTCGAAAAGCACAAATTTCTTCGAGCCACCGAAGGTGAGCAGTTTTCCGGATTCGATTTGTTCTTCAAAATGCTCATCGCAGTAATACTCCGCTGCGGCTTCAATTTCTACGTCTATTTGTCGCGATGTTAATTCAGCCCTTAACTCCTGCAGTTTCCCATGAATGATTTCCGGGGTATTCTTATACATGTCCCAGAAAATATGCGGAGTGGTGATGAATTTCCGATAGCCCATTTCCTGCAAGTGCAAAATGAGCTGAATGGAATCTTCGATGGAAGTTGCGCCGTCATCAATACCGGGAAGTAAATGACTGTGCATGTCAACGCCAAGTGCAGACAAATCAATCGGATCGATTTTCTTCTCCTGTCGCTTGGGTTTCCACTTGTCAAACAGTCCCATGGCGTTACTGTCCGTATTGTGTTTCGTAGTAGCTTCTGTAATTACCACTGGTTACTTGCTCAAGCCAGGCTTCATTGCTCAGATACCAATCGATTGTTTTGGAAAGCAGTTCTTCAAACGGTTGTGTAGGCTCCCAGCCCAATTCATTTTTCAGTTTCGAAGCGTCAATAGCGTAGCGCGCATCGTGCCCGGGACGATCTGTTACGTACGTGATAAGCTTCGCACTTTCACCTTGCGCGCGTCCGAGTTTATCATCCATCAACTTACAAAGCAACTGCACCACGTCAATATTTTTCCATTCATTATTGCCGCCGATGCAATACGTTTCTCCGGATTTACCCCGGTGAAAAATGAGATCGATGGCCCGCGCATGGTCTTCCACCCAAAGCCAATCCCGAATGTTTTCGCCTTTGCCATACACCGGAAGCGGACGGCTGTTTTTGATATTATTGATGATCAGCGGAATCAGTTTTTCAGGAAAATGGTGACTTCCGTAATTGTTGCTGCAATTGCTGACAACAATCGGTAAACCATAGGTGTGATGGTAAGCCCTTACCAAATGATCACTGGATGCCTTGCTGGCGCTATATGGGCTGCGGGGATCATAGGCAGTTGATTCGTTGAACTTTCCTTCCGACCCCAATGATCCGAATACTTCATCGGTGCTCACATGATAGAATCGTTTGCCTGTAAAATCTCCCTTCCAGCAATTGACGGCTGCGTTGAGCAAGTTTGCCGTGCCTACAATATTCGTTTGGATAAACGCATCAGGACCGGAGATGCTCCGATCTACATGGCTTTCAGCAGCAAGATGGATGACGCTATCAAACCGTTCACGCTCGAACAAATCCGAAATGAAAGATTTGTCGGTGATGTCCCCTTTTACAAAGTGATAATTCGATGCTTGCTCAACGTCAGACAGATTGGCCAAATTACCCGCATAGGTGAGTGCATCAAGATTATATATGGCATATTCAGCATAGGTATTCACCAGGCGGCGAACAACATGTGATCCTATGAATCCGGCCCCACCGGTAACTAGAATTTTCATACCTAAAAATTAATCCCTAAAAAAAATCCCCTTTCACCACCATTCACCATTCACTATTCACTATTCACTATTCACTATTCACTGGCTTTACATGCTCCAATAATTCAACTCCACAATCCTTCCTCTATAAAGCCCTTTCAAGTCGATGAGCGCTCCCTTGCCTTCATGCAAGTATGATTTGAATTCGCTCTCCGGCAAGTCCTTATATTCCTTGTGAGCAACACCCAGGATAATGGCGTCGTAGGCGTTCTTTTCAGCTTGCGGAACCAGTCCAAAGCCATATTCGTGCTTGAGCTCGTCGCTGTCGGCATGGGGGTCGATGACATCGACCTTAATACTGAATGATTCCAATTCGCGGATTACGTCGACCATCTTAGAGTTGCGCACATCGCTTACATCTTCTTTGAAGGTTGCTCCCATCACCAGTACGCGCGACTCGAGTGCATTTCGGCCTTGCTCAAGGATTTTTTTGACTGTCTGCTTGCCGACATATTGCCCCATGCCGTCGTTGACATATCGGGCGCTGCTAATGACACGGCTATGGTAGCCTAGCTTTTTAGCTTTATAGACGAGGTAGTAAGGATCCACGCCGATGCAATGTCCGCCCACCAATCCGGGTGTAAACTTCAGGAAGTTCCACTTAGTTCCGGCAGCTTCTAACACATCATACGTGTTGATGTCCATCATATTCATGATCATCGAGAACTCATTGATGATGGCAATGTTGGCATCACGCTGCGTGTTCTCAAGGATTTTACAAGCTTCAGCAACCTTGATACTGGCTGCACGGAATGTGCCTGCATCCACTACAATTTCATAGGTCTTGGCAATTTCTTCGAGCGATTCTGCATCGCAACCGGAAACCACTTTGGTAATCGTGCGAAGGGTGTTTTTCTTGTCACCGGGGTTGATGCGCTCAGGAGAGTAGCCCACTTTGAAGTCAGCTACGCGCTTTAAACCTGACAACTCCTCCAGGATTGGAACACAGTCATCTTCGGTACAACCCGGATAAACGGTGGACTCGTATACCACGTAATCTCCCTTTTTGAGCACTTGTCCTACTGTTCTTGAAGCAGAAAGGACCGGACCAAGATCAGGTAAGTTCAGGTGATTAATAGGTGTTGGAACAGCAATGATGAAAAACGCAACATCCTTCAAGTCATTGATGTCTGCCGTGAAGTGAATATCACAACCGTTAAAGGCAGAAGAATCGAGCTCTTGTGAAGGATCTTCGTTATTGCGCATCATATCGACACGCTTCTGATTGATATCGAAGCCTACAACCTTAATTGAGCGTGCAAATTCCAATGCAATGGGCAATCCAACGTACCCAAGGCCAATGACAGCAAGCTTGGCCTCTTTGTTTTTGAGTTGATTATAGATCATAATAACCGACTTATCAGCGTATAGAGGCGCGAAAATAGTGTTTTTAGACAAACATTCCCGAGGGAATTAGACCGTGGGCAATAAACTGCGGTTGTACTTTTCGAAATTCTTATGTTCAACCTTGTTAAGCTCATCGGTGGATAGCGAGCGGAAATAGTCGTAGGTGACTTTCAATCCTTGGCTGCGGTGCACTTTTGGTTCCCAGCCTAGTAGTGATTTCGCCAAGGTAATATCCGGGCGGCGCTGCTTGGGATCGTCTACCGGAAGG
Source organism: Flavobacteriales bacterium (assembly GCA_046304755.1). Lineage (GTDB taxonomy): Bacteria > Bacteroidota > Bacteroidia > Flavobacteriales_D > Sanyastnellaceae > JAIBBG01. Next base: position 7,597 of record JBKCDO010000015.1, on the reverse strand, counting down.
TCTTTGTAAATGACCTTCTGAGTGGTTCCCGTAAGTTTGATGATTTCTTCCGCGAAATCTCCGATGCTGATTTCATCAGGGTTACCAATATTCACCGGACCGCTGTAATCACTGTGCAGGAGTCTGTAGATGCCATCAACCAAATCATCCACATAGCAGAAGGAGCGCGTTTGAGAGCCATCTCCAAAGACTGTAAGATCTTCTCCGCGCAATGCCTGGCCAATGAAGGCCGGAAGCACACGTCCGTCGTTCAGTCGCATGCGTGGACCATAAGTATTGAAGATGCGGACAATGCGAGTTTCCAATCCGTGAAAGGTGTGATAGGCCATAGTCATCGCTTCCTGAAAGCGCTTGGCTTCATCGTAAACACCACGCGGACCAACCGGATTAACATTTCCCCAATAGGCTTCTGTTTGCGGGTGAACAGTCGGATCACCATAAACCTCGCTGGTACTGGCAATGAGCACGCGGGCTTTCTTTACCATGGCTAATCCAAGGCAGTTGTGAATTCCCAGCGAACCTACTTTCAATGTCTGAATCGGAATCTTGAGGTAGTCGATTGGACTGGCGGGAGAGGCGAAATGAAGAATGTAATCAAGGTGTCCGGGAACGTGAATAAACTTCGAAACATCATGATGATAGAATTCGAAATTCTCCAGCGGGAACAGGTGTTCGATGTTTTTCAAATCTCCGGTAATCAAGTTATCCATTCCGATAACGTGATTGCCCTCGCGGATAAACCGGTCGCACAAATGTGAACCCAGGAATCCGGCAGCTCCGGTAATCAGTACTCTCTTCATTGCAGGTTTAAGGTGATTGGGAAGGCGAATGTAATGAAAACTGTTCTAGACTGTATGTATTTGTTTACCAAAACAGGAAATCGATGAATGCCTAAATTATCGGTTATTTGCATCCCACCATATTCGAGATGAATACACGAGCGCAGCAATTTCAGGAGCAGGGCTATTTGGTTATTGAAAACTTCAACACACCTCAGGCGTGTGATGAGTTGATGGATCGGGCCATGATGCTCGCTCAGAGCTATGATTACAAAGGGCATCCTTCCATTTTTGAGACCGGCAATCAGACGCTTTCTGCCGACGATTACTTCCTGAATTCAGGAGATAATATCTCTTTTTTCTTTGAAAAGGATGCTTTCAATGAAGCGGGTAATTTGAAGAGGGGATTATTTGAATCGCTCAACAAAATCGGGCATGCCATGCATGATTTGGATCCGATATATGATGGCTTTTCACGTTCCCCCCATATGAAGCAACTGGCATCAGAGCTTGAATTGTGTCAACACGTCATCATTCAGAGTATGCACATTTTCAAGCATGCTCAAATTGGCGGGGAAGTGGACGTGCATCAGGACTCCACATTCTTATATACCGAACCCAATACCTGCATCGGATTTTGGTTTGCATTGGAAGATGCAACGATTGAAAACGGCTGTATGTGGGCGGCAGCAGGTGGTCACCGAACCCCGCTGCGCTCATGGTTTCGCAGAAAAGATGACCAAGGCCTTGAAATGCACGAGTTGGATGCCATGCCCTGGGAAATGGACAACATGCAGCCGCTGGAAGTCAAGAAGGGCGCTTGTATTGTTCTCCATGGAGCGCTCCCTCATTACAGCAGACCCAATACCAGCGGTAAATCCCGCCAGGCCTATGCCATTCATACCATTGATCCGCGAGCGCATTATCCGGAGAGGAACTGGCTTCGTCGAAACACTCATTCCTTACGAGCCATATGAATCGATTCACCTATTTGATTGTTATTATATTGCTTGCAGCCTGCAGCGGAAGTCGGAGAGAGGAGCTCGCTGCTCAAGCGTCTGTTGTTCGAACTGAATTGCCTTTTTATGCAAAAGGCTTTTCGATTGATGTTCTTGCCGACAGCACCAAGCGCATCGTGCTGTATAATTTGGAAGCACCCGGTGAAACGCTCCAAGTGATTCATTGGAAGCCCCGAGCACTAAATTCAGTGGGGTGTCTTTCGACGACGCATATTCCGTTTTTTAAAGTATTGGAAAGACTTAGTCTACTTAAAGGAGTTGGTTTCGCAGATCGCCTCCAAGACTCTTTGTTAGCCGATGCAGTTCAGCGAGGTCAGATACGCAACCTAACCTCCGGCAATGAACTAGACCCGGAGGCTGTTTTCTCGGTAAGTCCCGATTTGTTGTTTGTTTACCCTTTTGGAGGAGCCGGATATGAGAAGTTTTTACAGCGCGGAATTGGGTGTGTTCAGGTGTCAGAGTACCTCGAAAAGCATCCGCTTGGAAGGGCTGAATGGATAAAAGTATTTGGTGCCTTGCTTCAATGCGAGCAGGAGGCGGATAGTGTTTTTCGGACAATTGAACGAGAATACATCGCTTTGAGAGATGCTCAATCCAAGTCTGCCACCGGAAAATCAATGTTTCTTGCGTCAATGGATGGCGATCGCTGGGCTGTTTCGTCGTCCAACAGTTTCATCGCTCAACTCATCACCGATGCCGGTGCACGCTATCATTTCAAAGATTCATCAGCCACAGGAAACCTCGTGCTGTCATTTGAGTCGTTCTATATGGATGCTAATAAAGCTGACTATTGGGGAAAGATTGTGTATACTGAAGGCACTCCTTCAGTAGCAGATTTCATCGAGCACGACGATCGTTTGCGCTCGCTCTCACCGGTGATGAATCAACGTTTGTTCTATTGCAATGCCCTTCGCGATGATTATCACGGCCAGGCCCTTTTAGAACCTCAGGTGTTGTTGAATGATTTGGTTGGAATAGTGAATGATAGCTCGGATGTTACATTCCCATTCCGTTATTTCCATCCATTGACTCTTGGCTATCCTTCCGAGCAGAACTAAGTGTATCTTTGACACTGGTGATGAAGTCATACTCAGCGTTACTCCTTACTCTGTTTCTGTCAAATTGCTCGATAGTAATCGGGCAGAACTACACCTTAAACGGAGATGCTGTTCCCGCCGGTGGCACCTGCATTGCGGTCACGCAAAATCAGCTTTGGCAAAACGGCTCCGTATGGTACAACAACCAAATCGATTTGAGTCAGCCTTTCACCTTAGAGTTCAACATGACCTTTGGAATTCAGGACGACAACGGTGCCGATGGAATGGTGTTCGTGTTGCAAACGGTGGGGCCCAATGCTATTGGATCAAGCGGAGCAGGGATGGGGTTTGCCGGATTCAATCCGTCATTCGGAATCGAGTTCGATACCTATCAGAATGGTGAACTTGGAGACCCGTTTGCTGATCACATCGCGTTCTTGCGCGATGGCAACAATGACCACAATTCCTTTCAAAATCTAGCCGGTCCTGTATCCGTTCATCCCACGAATATCAACGTAGAAGATGCACAAGCCCACGGCATTAAGATTACCTGGAATCCGGCTACTCAACTGGTCGAACTCTATTTTGATTGTCTGTTAAGGCTATCCGATAACATCAATTTGGTCGGAAGTGTTTTTGGTGGAAATCCGCTGGTTTATTGGGGATTTACGGGATCTACAGGTGGGCTGCCGAATTTACATGAAGTCTGTCTTGCCGAGACTTATTCTTTTGAAACCGATCCAATCGTTTACATCTGCCAAGGTGAATCCGTTGATCTTAATGCCAATGGAAATCCGGAAGGCACGTTTAACTGGGTACCTGCAACAGGAGTCAACGATCCGACGCTGCAATCGGCTATTGCCACTCCTGCGATAACCACCAACTACTGTTGTGATTATACCGATATCTGCGGCAATACGACCACAACCTGCATTGAAGTCATTGTAGAAACGCCTCCTGTCATTGACGCCGGTTTCCCGGACGCCTTTTGTGAAGGCGACAGCTACGTGCTGCAAACCATCTGTGACCAGCCCAATGCGCTGTTAAGTTGGACAACTGTCGATGGTCAGTTCACTTCATCCACGGATATTCTTCAACCTACAGTGAATGGGCCCGGGACGTACTCGGTAGACGCTGCCAGTCCGAATGCGGGTTGTCCATCTTCCGATAGCGTTTTTCTGCAAGAGATCCCTTTGCCCAACCCGGTGTTTGAAGCTGCTGTTTCCAAGTGCAGTTATAACGATACGCTGCTCGATATTGGCAGCACATGGGAGTCAATAGAATGGTTTGATGGAACAACTTCAGCAACCTATTTGGCCTCTATTGCCGGCGATTATGCGGTAACGGTTTTTGAAAATGGATGTGACACGACGGTTACGTTTACCGTCACAAATGTTCCATTGCCTTCCATCGAACTTGGTCCTAATCAAGTTATCTGTGAAGGCGATATCGCTACGCTGGATGCCGGTGTTGCAGTTGTGTGGCAAGACAATGTAACGGCGGCCGTGCGTGAAGTAACGCAAAGCGGTTCTTATATCGCGTTGTTTGAATCACAGGGATGCCAAGTAGTAGATAGTGCATCGGTGGATGTTCATATTCCACCGATTATTACCCTCGGCGGTGATACGGTATTTTGTGAAGGGGAGAGTTTTGTGTTGAATGCTCAGCTCGGTGGTATTTGGCAAGATGGCAGCGTGGGAAGTTCTTTCGCGGCAACACAAACAGGTGATTATTATATTCAAGTTCAGCAAGGGCCTTGCACCGTGCGCGACACGATAGAGCTCACTCGCATCGATTTGCCCCGAGTTACCTTAGGAGCTGACCCCGTTTTTTGCGAAGGTCAAACGTTTGAAATTGGCTTTACCGGCAGCAACACCGATGTGTTTGTATGGTCTACCGGAGATACGACCGAAACGATTACACTGGCTGAGAGCGCGAATATTGGTATCACTGCAGCCAATGTGTGTGGTTCTGCCACAGATTCGCTGGAAGTTGTTTTCGAGGATTGCAGTGAATTGGTTTTCCTGCCAACGGCATTCACACCCAATGGCGACGGGCTAAATGACTTCTACATACCTGCTGTGGCCAATGTTGAATTGTATGAGTTGTGGATTTTTGATCAGTGGGGAAGAGCGGTATTTCATACCGAAGACCCAACTGAGGTGTGGCAAGGTGACAACAATAGTGGGGGGTATTATATCGCCAATGGTATTTACAATTTCCGCGTGCTATACAGAACAAATCAAGGGACCATTCAAGAGCGACGAGGGTATATTCAAATCATTCGCTAGCCTTTGTAGGAGGCGCGTTTCAAACGATCGTTGATGGCTCGACCTAAGCCATAATCGGGAACATATTCAGCAATAATTTTAGCATGAGAATCCGCATCAAGTTTGCGCATCGCAGCAAACAAGTTGCGAGCGGCCTCGTGCAAATCGCCGGATTCCGATAAACGAATATTGCGATAGTTGTGATAGCTGTCGCGGAAGCTCAGGATGCTGACATCAGAGCCATGGTCGTGCAGGAGTTCATGGATATTACCGAGTAATAGTTCTTTGCGGGGGGCGTAGTGTGAGTGTAACATACCGGGCGCTTGTGGTGAACTGGAGCTAACGGCATTGATTTCAACAGGCCCGATGACTTCTTCAATGGCTTCGACACTAAGTCCCCCCAGACGCAGAATACGCGAAATTTTATTCGTGCAGTCGATGATGGTGGATTCCACGCCCACAAGGCATTCGCCACCATCAAGAATGAAGGGAATGCGGTCGCCTAGCTGCTCAGCCACGTGAGCCGCTGAAGTAGGGGAGATGTAACCAAAAGGATTGGCGCTCGGTGCGGCCAGTGGAAAGTCAAGTTGCGCAAGTAGATCCAGTGTCAACGGGTGACTAGGCATTCGCAAGCCCACTGTATCCATCCCGGATGTGACGATGTGTGGGATGATTTCCTTTTTCGTCAAGACAATCGTCAATGGACCGGGCCAGAATGTGTCCATCAGTTTGCGAGCGGCCACTGAAATTTCATGAGACAATGATTGAGCCTGCGCAATACTTCCCACGTGTACGATTAAGGGATCGAAATGCGGACGGTTCTTCGTTTCAAAGATGTTGAGCACTGCATCAGCATTCAGGGCATTAGCCGCAAGCCCATAAACAGTTTCGGTTGGAATGGCAACGGTTTTTCCCTCCCTGAGCAGTGTAGCTGCCTGAGCGATTACCGATTCATTGCCTGATTTCATGTTACAAAGATGCGCGAAATCTCCGGCCTTCGTCAATACTGACTTACTTCACCGGTTTGTCGCGAAGGATCATACCGAGCTCCACAACATAGACCACAGGATCAATTTCCGGCATCGAGGGAACGAGTCTGTAGCTGTATTTTCCGAAGGTTGGGAACTCCTTGGAATCATCCAGGACATATTCAATATCGATAAGGTCGAATCCTTTCTCACCGTAAAATTCACCGGCGGCATTGCGAATGGGAACTTCGACATCTCTTCGAACCGATTCGCCGGCAGGGCTCTCCTCGGTCACTTGCAGCATCAATTTATCATATGGATAACCCGATCCCACGCGCACTGCAAGCACCAATTCGTAGGCATGTTTGTTTTCGGCAACATCTACATCAAAGCGAATCGCCTCATTGGAAGCCCATTCATATTCTTCCCCCACGCTCTTGTATTCGCTGTAAAGAACCCTGCCCTCATTGCAAGCCCCAATTCCAACGACCATCAGAACCGCACAGCTAAACGTATTAAATCCCAATTTCATAATTCCCCCTTTTCACTATTCACCATTCACCATCATCCCTCCATTCCCTCCATACTCTGCTTCATATTCTTTCGCTTGAACACCGCCGCATCCACCTTTCCGAATTTCCAGCCGAAGTTGAAACGGAAGAGTTGCCAGTCGCGCCGTTTGAAGGTGTCCTGGATAAAAATATCCGTTTCACTGTGTGTGAATTGCACCCGAGTGCGCAAGACATCTTGCATGGAAAGGGTAAGGGTCATGTTTTTCGTTTTTCCAAACTCCTTCTTGAGCGAAAGATCGAGACCATAGGTTGGTAGCACATACCCTTGAACGGTATTGTCGGTGCCACCCCACATACCTCCGCCACCTCCGCCACCGCCTCCTCCGCCCATGCCATTAGCGCGATCGCTCGAGCCGACGGTGAGCGCCTTGCGGCTGCTGTAATCAAATAGCGCCTGGAAAGTGAAATTGCCGGGAAGTCGGAAAATGGCATTGGTCTTTGTCCACCAGCTAGCCTGACTATTGGTCAAACTTGCGCTGATGTTGGTGCCGTCGATAGCAGATTGATACAGGTTCAGATTCACGGTTAAATCAAACCATTTGGTTATCGTATTTCGACTGACCAATTCCAAACCAAAAGCAGTGCTGCTAAGCGCATTGTCATAGGTGTTAATGACGATTTCTCGCTGCATGACTTCATTGAACTCCGTTACTTGATTTCGGATGGTGAGGTTGGTGATATAGCGCGCATAAGCCGTTGCAATGAACACGTTCTTCTTGTCGTAGGCATTCTGGTAGGAAAGCTCTGCCAGATGCGTGAATTCGGGTTGAAGCTCCGGATTTCCGCGACTGACATTCAGACTGTCGCTGTAGTCAACGAACGGAATGAGCTGCATGAACGACGGGCGGTTGATTTTTCTGGAAAGTGCCAGTTGTACGTCCTGTGTCTCGCTCACCACGCGTGTCAAGTAGAGCGAAGGGAAAAGACTAATGGGGTATTGCACGCGAAACTC
>JBKCDO010000014.1:0-16851 GCA_046304755.1 Flavobacteriales bacterium | reverse complement strand
TCCGGCAATTCTATGAATCGGCAGGTGCGAAGCGTATTGAACGGTGACCGATAACCTCCAACGTGCCAAGTGAGTGGCGAGGCGATAGAATCATCATCCTGCTTTGTTTCTAACTTCCAATGGATGTAGCCACTTTGCCAGGTCCAGTACATTCCAAGCATCGGATCCAGCGCGCCTGATTGTGCCCCATTCATCTGCAGAGAACTATCTACACCAATTACGAATGAAATTTCATCCAAGGCATTTGCCATCGGGGTTTTCAGTGAAATATTCAGCGTGGACGAAACAGCACTATCAAAAAGAAAATGCTCAGAACCTGAATCCAAGACAACCTTCCCATTATGGAGACCGCGAATTCCGTGAATGTAAAAACGCACGGCACTCAAAGCATGTGAATGATGATTTCCGTCGGAAATCAAATAGGGCAAAGATGAAATCTTGGTCGCTCCATCAGTAAGCTCAAATTGGATTGTAGTTGTTTCCTGCGCCATGACTTCACATTGTGTGATCCATGAAAAACTCAGCATACACACTATGGACAGAAGCACTTTCCCTTTCAACATGTACGCAAACATCGGCATTACTTCGAATCCATGCGGATTAAGAGGTCAAAATCATCCGGTGTTTCCAAATAGGCTTCGCATGACTTCAAATAATAGTAGGTAGCCAAATCCTCTTGGCGAATGGCTTGACAGCTCTTGAGACATTCAATTGCTTCGGGCAGATTGCGCGTTTCCATCCAATCGAATGCGCGTTCCCAATGATTCAGCCAAAGCATCATATCAGCCTCTTGCTCATTCGTCGGGAGCAGTTGATAGATCTTTACGGGATGCTCCTTTCCCTTCACGACCACATTGCCCAGCTCACGAAACAGCAGTGACGGATTGACAACGGATTGACGGGTGTGCTCCGATACAATGATTTGCACATCGAAGAATTTGGTTAGTCCTTCCAGACGAGCGCCCAGATTTACGGCATCTCCGATAACGGTGTAATCAAATCGACGTTTGGAGCCAATGTTTCCAATCGTCATATCACCGGTATTTATTCCAATACCAAGGGCCACTTTCGGAAAACCGAGTTTAGCATTATCCAAATTGACCTGCTGCAATTCAGCCACCATTTCCAAAGCCACAAGACAAGCCTTTTCGGCATGGTTCTGCTGAGGCACCGGTGCACCAAAAATCGCCATGATGGCATCGCCGATAAACTTATCGATGGTTCCCTGATGACGGAAAATCACTTCCGACATGGCACTGAGGTAATGATTGAGGAAAGCAACCGTTTGCTGTGAATCAAAACGCTCGCTGAAATAGGTAAAGTCACGGATATCTGAAAACAAAACCGTCAACTCTTTTTTCTGCCCACCTAACTGCAAGGCCTCACTATCACCCGTAATTTGATTCACTACCTCAGGCGATAGATAAGCACCAAACGCATTTTTCAGGAAGCGTGTACGACGTTCGCGAATGAAGTATGAATAGAGCACACTGGCGACATAACACACCAATGTCAAGGTCATGAGCATCGCAATGGGAATGATGATTCCCTTAGTCGGAAGCACCCATAGTTCAAAGGCAAATCGATACACGAAATAGAGCACAAATGCGGCTATTACCCCAAACAACGGGCGCAGCAGCAAGAAGATCAGTATCATGGTGACAGCCATCAGATAGTAAACGAATCTGATTTGGATAGGAGAAGGTTCTTTCAAAAAAGATCCATTCATCATATTCAGGAAGGCTGTAGCATGGACTTCCACTCCCGGCATTTTGTCGTCGCGCGAAGGAACCGTTTTCAAGTCCTGCAGTCCTGATGCACTGGCCCCCAGGAACACATATTTATTCTCAAAAAACTCGGCAGGCATCAATTCATCCCACACCTTGTAATAAGAGATGTAGCGGATTTTCTCTTCGCTTCCGAGCCAGTTCAACCGAAAGCTTCCGTCTGCGCTCAACGGCACTAATAACGAGTCGCTGTGCATCAACCCTTCCTCGGTCATTTCAACTTCATCAAGTGAAATCCCCCGTGCATCCAGCATCATGTAGAGCGGAAAATTGCCAACTGCTTTATCCGGTTGCACAATAGCAGGCACACGTTGAATCATTTGATACTGTCGCACCGTTCCATCATAGGTTGTTGGAATAACGATTCCGCCTACACGCTTGGCAGCGCCGGAAAAGGGTGCAATCGGCATGACGGGATACACCCATTCTCGTGTAGTGGCCAGAGCATTCTGCTTGGCGTCCATCAAGGCAAGTGAATTCCATCCGGGAGAAACAACTGAATCTTGTGCTTTGGCATCATCATCAAAAAAGGATAAATACACACTGCCGGCATCGCGAATTGCTTTCTCCAATTCATCATCCGAGCGCAAAGCATCGGCAAGCACCTCTGCGTCAGCCACGCCTTGGGCTTGTATTTTTTCCAAATAGCCGCTTCCTAAACTATCGCTTTCAGTATAGAGAAAATCGATTCCGATTGCTTTGGGATTTCCCGAAGCGATATAGTTGATTACTTTGGCATCATAGCTTCTTGGCCAAGACTGGGATCTTCCCAATTGTTCAATGCTATAATCATCGATAGCGATGATTACCACATCTTCGGGTTTCAGCACCGGATAATGTGCATTTTCCTTTCGCAGATGGAAGGATAAATCCACAACCTCGTCTTCCATGGCCTGCAGCGGAGAGCGCACCATGTTCGCCGATGCATATTCCAGCAACTCCACGATAATCATGCAAACAAAGCCCAGCACAGCTGCCGCAGCCAGATCTTGCAGAATCTTTTTGAATAATCGCGGTTGGCTCATTGTTTTCGCTGATTACTGCAACAATTCCAATACTTTTTCTGCATCCGCCTTCAAAGGATCATTGGCGTAAATGATGATGAAGCTTTTGAAAATATCCTTTGCTTTGAGCGGGTTATTGGCCATGATATAACAATGACCCAAAGCGAAGTATGCATACTTGGTATTCTCGGCTTTAGGATTTTGATCGATATAGGCATGCAACCCCGGAATAGCTTGGGTGTATGACTTTTTCTCATACACAGAAAACGCTTGCTCAAAGGTGATAATGCCTTCATGCTTCCAGTATACTTCATCGGGTTCTTTCTGTTCGTCATTATCGCGACGAATACCGCCCTCCTCGCTCTGACGCGCTCCGGACGTTGTTTTGAAGACATTCATGAATTCACCAAAAACACCCTCTGTTGACGTTTTCCCATTCCCATTGCTTGCCTGAGCCAGTGCCTTGATTTCGACTTTACTGTTAGGACCAACAACAGTGCTGTTACCGTTTAGCCACTTGATTTCCACCATCGCGTCGGGCGAGGTTTTAATCCACTGGTTGCGTTTCACAGGAGCTTTGATTTTAGCCCTTGTCCAGCTTGGCTCCTTCCCTATCTCAACCTTTCCCTCGTAATACAAAATGTTTCCGGCTGTGGTGGTATCAGCCTGCGCCAATACATTGCCCATGGCAATCATCAACGCGAATAGGATTAAGATGTTCTTCATTAGAATTGTTTATTGAGTTCATTATAGAGTTCAGCCAAGGCCGGATCAAGTTTAATGGCTGCATCAAAAGAAGATCTGGCCTTTACTTTCTCCCCTTGCTGGAGATATGTCTTACAAATGTTGATGTGAATTTGAGCATCGGTCTCATCCAACTGCAGGGCTTGCTCATAGTATTTCATAGCCTCGGAATACTTCCCTTGGAGGAAAGCAACGTTTCCTAGGTTATTTATAACAATAGCACTTTCCGGGGTCATTTCTAGCGTTTCCAAAAACACTTTTTTCGCTTCTTCATACTGCCCGGTTTGTGTCAGTAAGGTACCCAGTGCATTGCGCACAAAGACATTTTCGGGCTCAGCCACGCACCTTGCTTTTAACTCATCAATCGAGCTTTGCTTGGTCTTACTTACAAACTGCACAACGAACTGGCGATACTCTTCCTTTACACGCTCATCATTTGGGACTTCGAGCACCAATCCTTTGGGCTGATAAGTGGAAGGTTTATAAATATTCCAGGCCTCGCTGAACGGAATCAACTCAGGGAAATGACCGGCTTCCAGTTCGCGGTAATAACGTTCTGAAGCCGCTTTCCACGCCGAAAAGAACCCGGTTGTTCCAATTTTGGTCGCTTCAATAGGAATCCAGACTCTATCTGACATCACAATTACTTCTCCGGCAGTCAATCCATATTCAGCCATCTGCGACGACTTCACGCCGCAATCAAAGGCCACCATTACGTGCCCCGGTACATCGATGTAAGCGGCAGATACACCACCGCTTTCCAACAAGGCACCATAGAGTGCAACCAGATCATCGCAGTCCCCCCCTTTGCGAACAAACGTCTCCAGTGGGAACTGAAGAAAGTCCTTCAACTCAGTGCGCAGCGACAAATTCGCATAGCCTTGATTGGGGTCACTACTATAGGCTAAGCCGGCGCGATTCAATACGGTGTAAAGTTGACCCGCTTTCAGAATTGTGCGACTTAGGCCGTATTTCGGCATGCCCTTAAATACCTGTTCCGCCTGCTTATTGTAATCCACCAAAAGATCCGTGGCAGGAGCAATGAAGGATGCCATGCGGCGCTTATCCGACCATACAATCGCGTTACGATTGTTGAGCATGAACGAGCCCGATTTGCGCACCACTTGTTCCTGGCCATTGTGCATGTATGTGAGCACAGCCTCCATTTGCAACATTCTCGCCTCTGTATTTTCGAGAATGGCCTCATTAAACAGTGCCGGAAAACGAACAATTGAATTCGACTTGGCGTTGATGCCCTGGCATTGCACCTGTGTAGGCGAGCTCATGACCTCCGGACAAAAAACCGTGAGTGAAGAAGGCGAAATCGCTGATTCAGTGGTATTGGTCAATACAATCTCTCCTGCCGGTAATTGGTGCACATCACTGTAATTCTTATAAATACTCGGAAAAATTTCATTCACCATCACGTCAGCGATGGAAAGTGGTTTGCTGGATGCGATTAGGTCGCTGCGCTGCTTTTCTGCAGCCTTCAAAGCCGCAGCATAGGAACTATTGGTCGGGTCCAAAGCAACGGCCCGCTGGAAATGCTCCACCGCGTTGTAAATGCGACCGAGATGAACGCTTGCCTGTCCCGCTCCGAATTGTGCCATTGCATCGGTATCCTGCAATTTGATCAATCGCAGATTCATGGCGAGCGCTTCCTTATGATTTTGCAACTCGGCATAAATCTTAGCCGCTGCCTTCAGATAGCGCAGGCGCTCCTGCGGAAGGGCTGCCGCTTCCTGCTTATTGCGGTTGCCTTGACCCGTTTTAGCCAGTTGCTCGTCGGTATATTGAATCGCCAAGACATAGTTTTTAATGGCTTGCAGGTTGTTGGTTGAAAGGGCATAGGCATCCGCCAAAAAGCCATATGCATTTCGCAGAGCGGGATCTTGAGAGAGAGCCTTTTCCAATTGAAAAACGGCTTCACCTCCGTTGCTCTTATACAACGAGATTCGTCCCAGGGTGAAGGTATAATTGGCGTTCTCTTCCTTACCCAACATTAACTGATGAAGGATATCCGAGGCTGCATCATACTTCTGCAAGGCAATCAACTCCTCAATGAGCAGCTCACTGGCCTCACGATTGCCCGGCATAAGTGATAGCATATTCGTGTATTCCCCTTCAGCGCCGGTGTGATTGTCTTGCAGTGAAAATGACTTGGCCAACTGCATACGATAGGCAATTATAACCTCCTTCGACATTACCGCTGAAGCGCTGCCCAGCTCCGCAGTTGCTTGAGTTTCGACTTCCTTATATTTACCTAATTCATTCATCGCAGCAAGCTGTATCAGATGAGCTAAAAAGTAAGGTTTACCTGCACCCTTTTGCAAGCGATATGCCTCGCGAGAATTAGTGAGTGCTTCTTCTAAAACGCTGCGAAGTTCCAACGTTGATGTTTGCCGAATACTCTTGAATTTATAAAGCTCAAAGAATGAAATACCAAGTGCCTCGGAATACAACGGATTGGCATCCCACTCCATCATCTTCTTCTGCACTTTGATGGCATCGTTGATACTATTCAAATTGTCCTGCAGCGCTAATACACGGGCGAGCGTATCGGCAGTCTGAAGATAAATAGTACGCAAGGTTGTGTTGGAAATATTCACCTGCATGTCGGATATCACCGTGTTGATCTCTCGCTGATTAACCAAGTGACTGTAATGCGCCATAACCGCATCTCGATAGCGACTTTTGATAAACTCCGATTTGGGCGATAATCGAAATGCAGCCTTCACATAATCAATCGCCATATCAATGTTTTGCTCTTGCAGTAGCTTGGTGGATACCTCTCCCAGACGACGGGCTATATGTTCAACCATACCCGACTGCTTGCCCATGGTTTCCAGCGCCAGCATCCAGGAGCCAATTGCTTCCTGGTATTTGTGCGCATCAACCATCGCCTCTGCGTAGTGGAAGTAATCATCAAACCCCATCGATGGATCAGAGTGATCACTCCAGCTGAGCGCGACAAAATCATAATGATAAAGCTGATGATCGGTCGATGACTGCGTGATTGTGAAAGAATTTCCTTCCGTGCGATAAACCACGCTATCACCCACTGCTGTCGGTCGCGTAAGTCCGTAAGCAACGACAGCTTTAGACTTTACTCTGGAAAAATTCGCAATGAGTTTATTATCTACAACATCAAACAACATCGTGTTCGATGGCATGGGCGGAGGAACCAGATAATGATAAACTTTCTGCGCCTCTCCATCATCCATGGTCAAGTAAATGTTGAGTGTTCGCGTATCCAGCATCACTTGATCAACATTGCCAATGGCTCCTTTTGATTTGCCGGGATAACCGATGCTGTAGATGAGCACAGGCTCAAACTCCCAGGTGTAGACCTCAATTTGATGATTGGTTTTATTGTATACATGGATTTGATCCAATGGATCAACATAAAAATCGCCTATGGTGCCCGGTGGTCCACCCGGCTTTTCCGAGCGCACGTGCAATTGCTTTTCTGCAGTAGGCCAGCCTCCACTGCCAATTCGGAGCACAGCATTCAAGTCATCATCCCACACATAGAGTTGATCTTTCGAGTCGCAGTCAATTCTCACAGGAGAACGCATGACAGAATTATCGGCAGAGGTAATCACCTTCACAAACTGCCCCTGCAAATTCCACTGGAGCAAACTGCCACGTCCTTCATCGGCCACAACTAATGATCCATTCGATTGAACTACCAACGAGGTTGGATTTTTGAGTTTCTCGGCAATCTCTTTACCTATTCTGCGAACCAGACTTCCCGTGCCATTGAAGACCAGCACTTCGTCAACGCCTCGATCAGCGACGTATAAATTTCCCAATGTGTCGCAGGCGATGGCAGCGGCTTCATCAATGATGCCTGAAATAGTGAACTCGTCCAATTGTGACGTATCCTTATAGGCAATCACTCGGGAGCGATCACCGGCAGGAATCACATACCGCAGACCATTCGAACCTACCGCTAAATCGAACACCGGTTTGCGTAGCGTGGTCGACTCAATCATTTTGACTCGCCGTGAAGGCTCTTCTTTCAAGGGCTTCAGGTGCTGAACCTCATAGTAATGCACACGACCGGCCTTGTCGTCCAAAATGGCCATACGGTTAGAGGTTCCCGGCGCACTGCTGAGATGCTTGGAATGGACAAAAACACCTTCACGTGATTCACCTTTGGAGCCGATGGTTCCCAACAAATCCGAAACACGATTGAAGTGGTAAACCACACATAGTTTCTCGTCCATGACCAAAAAGTCACCGTTGTACAAGACCGCCATCGATACAGGATCTTTTAGCAACACATTCTTGCGCGTAGCCAAATCGGTATTGGTGTTGACCAAATTACCGGCATCGTTAAAGACATATACCGTTGGGCCTTGACTGTCCAGGACATATAATTCATCCGCACCATTCATACCTATACCCATAGGATCATGGAACGGCTTTGTACCGGTAATCCAGGTTAGATAAATTCCATCGGGACTGTAGACATCAACGACATTGCGCGAACGATTCAGCACATAACAGAGCCCTTTTGAATCGACCGCTATATCTTTTACATCTCCCAATTCTCCAACTCCCCAACCTGCCTGCCCAATGAGCAGCGCATCGCCTTTAACCGGCTTCTTGATGATTTTGCCAAGCTTGCTATCATACACATACAGGTTATTGAAACGGTCTATACACAGATGTTTCGGCGAGCGCAATTCCACCTTACCCGTTGTCGTTTCAATTGTTTTTATGACTTCACGCAGAAAAAGCAATTCATCGAAGACATAGATGCACGCTTGATCTTCATCGAGCACGTACAATTGATTGATGGTATTGATAGCACTTTCGGAAAAATCAGTTGAAGCAGGCAACACCATCATAGGCGTTGCTTTGACCGCAGCCTCGCGCACTTTGGCTGCGTCGACTATTCCCAAATGATTATAGCTCTGAGCATAAACTCCAAGCCTGACTAGCATTCCAAGAATAACAATGGCTAATAACTTGATTTGTCGCATCATAAATCGCTACTACGGCTGAAAATTACGAAAAACGACCTCAATTCGACTAGCAAATAATTGCTATTGACCTCAATAGAGCTTTTGTCTTTTCAGCAGGTATTCCATCAAAATCGGGTTGAAGCCGGCATGAATATCCGCCTCCACGAAATCTACTTTGTATTGCCCGCACTTTAACTTTAATTCCCTTCGGAAATCGGCCATGCGCTTGACATACGTATCACGAACGTCCGCAGGATTGACCTTAATCTCCTCACCACTTTCCAGATCGGTGAAGGTGTAAGGACGATTTTCAAAGTCGAATGACACTTCCTTTTGATTATCCGCGACGTGGAAGAGAATGACGTCGTGTTTGCGATGCCGCAAATGCTGCAATGCTGCAAACAACTCCTGCGCTTTCTCTGAATTATCCATCATGTCGCTAAAGATGATAACCATCGAGCGTTGATGGATACTCTCGGCAATCTCATGCAGCGTGTCGGTCACCATGGTCGTCTGACCGGTTGTAATTGAAACGTTGTCCAGGAGCTTTTCCAACTCCGAATAGAGGTAATTATGATGCGATTCACTGGCGCGGGCACGTGTGTTCAGACGAAGTTTTTCAGCGAAAACAGAAAGCCCTACGGCATCGCGCTGGCGTTTGAGTAGCTCAATCAAAGCCGCTGCAGCATAGACTGAAAACTTGATTTTGTTGAATTCCGGACCATTGGGATCAACGCCATAAGGGAAATACATCGAAGCCGAGGCGTCTAGCACAATGTGGCAACGCAGGTTTGTTTCTTCCTCATAGCGTTTGACAAAGTACTTCTCGGTGCGAGCAAGTAACTTCCAATCCAGGTGACGCGTGCTTTCCCCTGTATTGTACTGGCGATGCTCAGCGAACTCCACTGAGAAACCGTGAAACGGACTCTTATGCAAGCCGGTTATGAAACCCTCAACGGCTTGTTTGGCGAGCAACTCCAAGCGCCCAAGGGATTGTAGTTTTCTTCTATCAATATTCACCGGCATGGAGCAAAAATAATCGGATTACGGGCGTTGAACCGTATCCAACTCGCGTTTCGCAAACATTAAGAAAAGCGCAAGCGAATTACATCGCGCAGCATGAGCAAGGCATGCTTCCAGAAAACAACGGAACTCTGCCCGGCATTGCGAAATTCGGCTGATACCGACATCACGTTGTAATTGGCCTTTCGTGCTCGGTAAAGCCATTCAATGTCTGCTGCAAATCCCTGCAGTTGTTGTTGACCAAAAATCTCCTCAACGGTGCTGCTTCGAAAAGCTTTCAAGCCACATTGAGTGTCACCTAAACGCTTGGTCATGATGATATCCACTGCAAGCGAAAAAACCGCACTACCCATTCGACGCACCAAGGGCGACTTTTGAAAGTAA
Organism: Flavobacteriales bacterium; assembly: GCA_046304755.1. Classification (GTDB taxonomy): domain Bacteria; phylum Bacteroidota; class Bacteroidia; order Flavobacteriales_D; family Sanyastnellaceae; genus JAIBBG01. The sequence goes on along the minus strand of JBKCDO010000014.1, from coordinate 6,933 downwards.
TCCGACTTCCGACGATCGCCAACTACAATGTCGGCGCCGTCGTTTTCAAATGCCCGGAGAATCTCCTTGAACACATCATATTGAAAGGGAATATCCGCATCGGTAAACACCCTGATTTCATTGGTAGCAGCAAGCATTCCTGTTCTAACGGCCGCTCCTTTACCTTTATTTTTTTCATGCTTGATATAATGCCAGCCTTCCTGCGCGCAGCGTCTGGCAAGTTCTGTGGAGTGAATAGAACCATCATCGACAATGATAGTCTCCACTTCCATATAAGCATTGCGACAATAGCTCAGCAAAGCAGGCAACTCCTGCAAGAGTTCATGCGCATTGTTGTAACTGGGAATGATTAGACTGAAACGCACCTAGCGAGAATAAATCCTGTTGTTCAACGATTCTTTTCCGTGGTGCAAGATGCGACAATTCGCTTGCTCAGGCCGAACGAGGATGGAATTAATTTCAAGATTGGTTCCTTGAATAAGTTTATTCTCGATAGCTAATCGAATAACGTCGGCATCCGGTTTTATGCGCAGGCGATAAGCGAGTAATGCTCGCCCATTGCGCATGCCCACCAAGCGTTTTCCCAGAAACTCCGTTTGATAATCCACCGACTTTTCGCCCGCCAGCTGCGTAATTTCCAGCACTGAGCGCGGGATTAAATCGCGCCGGAAGTTTTCCACCCAAAAGGAAATCTCCACTTCGCGATCCCTCAATTGCGCATCGACCGGCAACTCCAATAACCGCTTCCAACCATGAGAAAAAGTTACCTGAATCGATGAATCAAGGTATGCACATCCCTGCGATAATGAATCGCCCCAAAGCTCTTCTGACAATGGACGAGTGCAGTCTTGAGCACGCTGCTCTGCCCGCCCGGCATTGGCAGATAGTACACTGTCAAACGCATTCACCGGAAGTTCATAGAAGGCGATACTATTGAGATTAAACAACGGTTTGGCGAAATGCAACACTTGTTTGTCTGCATCATGAAGATTGGCCGTATCAGCCAGTACGAGCAGTGGACGACTATCGGGAAACTGCTCCACTAGCGAGGGCATTTCCATAATTTCCCAAGACAAAGCACAGGACAAGAACGCCTGGCTTACAGATGTTCTGGACATCACCGCTGCCGTTGTCGGCAATCCTGTTTGCAAGGAAGTTTGATACAGCATGCGCATGGCTTCGTCGGAACCGACCGCACCGATATTCTCCGATCCCACATGCACATAGGGAAGCGGGTGAATGGCTTGATAGCGGTTCGCCTCTATTCCTTCCATGCCCTTTCCAATAGATGAAAACAGCGCTCCACGCGGATTCTCGATGCGACTAGCAACTTGCGACAAACGCGCGTATCCATCCATCGCCATCAAACTAAGGACAAGTCCAGTGATATAGGGATACACCTTCTTCTCTTTGAACGTTGTATTCACTGCAACAATGAGCAGTATCAGCAACGGATAATAGGCCACCATAGCAAATCGCCCAATCCCGCGAAATTGTTGAACAGCACCCAACTGATAGAGCAATCGCTCGAAGCCCCAGTTAAAAGGAAAGGCCATGGAAGCCGCTATGCAAACTAATGCGGCAACGGCCAGTGCCATCATCAATCGCTTCGGGGAAGATTCAACGCGTTTCATTTTACCCGAAAACAAACCGAATAGAGATGATATAGCGAGTGTCATTGCCCCCAAACCGATGTAGGATAATCCCTCCCACTCCAATCCGATCTCCGGCTTCATCCAATCAAAGAGTTTTTCGTAAGGCATTCCATACGGAAACAGGTAGCTCAACCACGATGAACGAAACACCAGAAAGCCCCAAGGAATAGCCGTGCGATCAACGACATCCGTGCTAAGCGCGAGCAGCAGTTGCAAGGCAATAAACGGTAGTACGAACTGTGCCGACAGATGCAATAGCAATTTCCAACGGGGAATACTCAATTGGATGAAGAAATACACGAGTGCCATGCTGCCTGCGATAGCAGCAGTAAAGAAGAGGTAGTAAAACTGGATTAATCCCAAAACGAATAGTGACAAGGCAATTCCTGCAGACCAACGCCACAACTCTTCACCTCGCTCGCTAGCCGCTTGAAAAAACCCAATGAACAACCAGAGCATGAGCGGAATGGCAAATAAGACTGCCAGCGCAAAATGTCCGCCCGTTCGGTCCCATTGCTGCGCGGGCAATACCATCAACACCGCATACATCGAAGCATACACATCGCGCACTTGAAGGCGCTTCAAAGCCAGAAACAAAAAGAGAGACGCCAGTACACCGGAGAAGAGAATGAATAGATTGGAAATGCCAACCGTGTATTCAGACAAATCCACCAGCGGTTTTAGCAAACGAATGGTATTGGTGAGCAAGGGTTGACCTCCCGTGAAAAAGATGCTTTCTCCGAAAGGATAGTTCATGGAAGACTGCTCCCAGCTTGCAGCGTCCATGTGGGTGTGCCATATCGACTGGTAATAGCCTTGCAAGCCATCACCTGATGGATTAAACAGGAACGCGTTCGGCGTTCTCCAGATGGATCCGAAAAAGCATAATGACAGTGCCCACGCCGACAACAGGGTGAGCAACGCATAGCGCCAATGCTGTGAACTAGCGCTTTTCAATACTGATTTCAATGAATTTACTCACGGGTGTTTTGCTGCGATCGGCAAAGCTATCGATAGGCACCAAACAATTGGTCTCCGGGAAATAGGTCGCACAACAGCCCTTCGGAATGCTGAAAGGAAGTACGTGGAATTGTTCGGCACGGCGCACCACTCCATTGTACTCTCCTACCAAGTTCACCAGTTCCCTTTCTTTTAGGTGCAAAGCCTGCATGTCGTCGGCGTTCATCAGCACCACGCGACGTTCGTTTTTGATGCCGCGGTAACGGTCATCCAATCCGTAAATCGTCGTGTTGTATTGATCGTGGCTGCGAATGGTCATCATCACCAATCGTCCTTCGCGAATGCGGATGTCAGGCAACGGATTCTGAGTAAAGAGCGCCTTGCCGGAAACGGTGGTAAACTTTCCGTGTCGCGGACCGTTGGGCAAATAGAATCCGTCGGGTTGTCGCACGCGATCGTTATATTGATCGAACCCCGGAATGACCGCTTCGATATGGTTGCGGATGAGATCATAGTTGTCGCGTGCTGCCAGCCAATCCATCGGTTTATTCGCACCGAACAAAGCTGTAGCCAGTTCGCACACGATGGCCGGTTCGCTGCGCAAATGCGGTGATGCCGGTTCAAACGTGCCGCGTGAACGCGAAACCACGCCCATCGAATTTTCTACCGTCACAAACTGCTCGCCGCTCAACTGCACGTCGCGCTCGGTGCGGCCCAGGCAGGGCAAGATGAGTGCCCGCTCACCGGTGACCAGATGCGCACGGTTGAGTTTAGTAGAGATCTGAACGGTCAGACCGCATTGCTGCATCGCCTTCCCCGTGAATTCACTGTCGGGAGTGGCGGAGATGAAATTCCCTCCCATGGCAATAAAGACTTTCACTTTGCCGTGATGCATCGCCTCAATGGCTTCCACCGTATCGTAGCCATGTTCACGCGGCGATTGAATCGCGAAATGACGATCCAGGCTATCCAGAAATTCCGGCTTGGGCTTTTCGTAAATGCCCATGGTGCGGTCACCCTGCACATTAGAGTGCCCGCGCACAGGGCACAATCCGGCGCCTTTTATTCCAACAGCACCGCGCAGCAAATGCAGATTAACGACCTCACGAATATTATTGACCGCATGCTTGTGCTGCGTTAGCCCCATGGCCCAGCATGAAATGATGCGCTTGTGCTTGGCCAGCAGGTGTCCAACTTCTATTATCAATGATTCTTCTACACCACAATCGAGCAAGGCCTGACGTCGATCGAGTTGCTTTAAGTCTTCCAAAAAATAATCATAGCCGGATGTTTGGGCGTGGATGAAATCATGATCGAACACGCTGCCGGGCTCGCGCTGCTCGGCCTTCATGAGCTCTTGCATCAACAACTTCAGCAAGGCGATATCTCCACCAATTTTCACTTGCAGGAAATAATCGGCAATCTTGGTTCCTCCTTTCAATACTTCAACGGGACTTTGCGGATCCACGAATCGTGTGGTGCCCGCCTCAGGAAGTGGATTGATGTGCACCACCTTCCCTCCTCGTTGCTTGCACTTCTGCAGTGCGGAAAGCATGCGTGGATGATTGGTTCCCGGATTTTGTCCGATGACCAACACGACTTCTGCGTCGTAAATATCTTCGAGCGTGACTGTTCCCTTTCCGATACCGATTGTTTCTCCCAAACCCACACCACTGCTCTCATGACACATATTGGAACAATCAGGCAGATTATTGGTGCCATAAGTTCTCACCAACAATTGATAGAGAAATGCAGCTTCGTTGCTTGTGCGGCCTGAGGTGTAAAACACGGCTTCATCGGGCGAGCACTGCTTGAGTTCATCGGCAATCATCGCGTAGGCCTTTTCCCAATCGATGGGCTCATAGTGCGATTTGCCCGGCGCGAGATACATCGGATGTGTGACGCGTCCGCTTTTCCCAATTTCGTAATCCGACCAGCCGCTCATTTCCTCTACACTGTGCTTGCGGAAGAACTCCGGGTCGCAGCGGAATTGCGTGGCCTCTTCGGCTACCGCCTTTGCGCCGTTTTCGCAATACTCCCCTAGTTTGGAGCGATGCGCCGGCTCAGGCCATGCACAACCCGGACAGTCAAACCCATCGCGTTGATTCAACTTCGCGAGCACCTGTAAGCCCTTCCATAAGCCCATTTCATGGGCTACGTGCTGAAGGGAAATGGTCACGGCATTGAGTCCTGCTGCCTTACCCGGCAAGGCATGCAATTGAAGTCCGGTGAGTTTCGCCGGCGGTGTTATTTGTACAGATCGCGTGGTTGCTGTGCTTTCCGACATAGGCTGACAATTGGTTTGCGGTAAATGTAGTACACGCCGACTACTCAATAAAAAGCCCCGGTGTTTCGACCGGGGCTTTTGAATTATGAGCAGTAAGAATTACTTGCTTTCTTCTGTGCTTTCGCCACCATCCATCTTCTCTTTCAGGTTGGCAAGAGCGCTGATATCACCCAAGGTTGATTTCTCAACTTGAGCGTTTACAGCCTTCACAGCGCTTGAGTCAGTTGCCTCAGGCTTCTTGGCGCGAGGTGCTGCCTTCTTCGCTGCTTCAGGGCTTCCGGGCTCTTCTTCTTTCCAAGTGCCTGTGTGGCTCACGGAAATCTTACGCTGGTTCTTATTGAACTCAGAGATGATGAAGTCAAGCACATCGTCTACCTTGGCAGTAGAACCATCTTCTTTCTTGAGGTTCTTGTTCATGCAGAAGCCTTCCAAGCCGTATGGCAATGCCACGATAGCGTGTGAACCTTCCTTACGAACGATAGTACCCTGGTGCTTCGAACCTTCAACGAATACAGTTTCGAATACATCCCATGGGTTCTCCTCGATTTGCTTGTGACCAAGGCTGATACGACGATTGTCCTTATCAAGCTCAAGTACCACCACTTCGAGATCATCGCCGATATGGCAGAACTCGCTTGGGTGCTTGATTTTCTTGCTCCAAGAAAGATCGCTGATGTGAATCAGACCATCAATGCCTTCAGCCAATTCGCAGAATACACCGAAGTTGGTGAATGCGCGAACTTTCGCCTTGTGCTTGCTGCTAACTCCGAAGCGAGACTCGATGTTTTCCCATGGATCTTGTGTGAGTTGCTTCATACCCAACGACAGCTTACGCTCGTCCTTGTCTACGCTCAAAATCACACACTCCACTTCCTGACCTACTTTGAGGAAGTCCTGAGCTGAACGCAAGTGCGTGCTCCATGACATTTCGCTCACGTGGATCAAACCTTCTACGCCTGCAGCGATTTCTACGAATGCACCGTAATCGGCCAAAACAACCACTTTTCCTTTCACTTTCTGACCAACTTCCATGGTGCCTTCGATAGCATCCCATGGGTGTGGTGTAAGCTGCTTCATACCGAGAGCGATGCGCTTCTTATCATCATCGAAGTCGAGGATAACCACGTTGATCTTCGAATCAAGCTGCACAAGCTCTTCCGGATGTGTTACGCGGCCCCATGACAAGTCGGTGATGTGAATCAAACCGTCTACGCCACCAAGGTCTACGAATACACCGTATGAAGTGATGTTCTTCACAATACCCTCGAGTACCTGACCCTTCTCGAGGCCGCTCATGATGAGCTTCTTCTGCTCTTCGAGTTCGGCTTCGATCAACGCTTTGTGAGATACTACCACGTTCTTGAATTCGTTGTTGATTTTCACAACTTTCAATTCCATGATCTTACCTACGTACTGATCGTAATCGCGGATTGGCTTCACGTCGATTTGTGAACCCGGCAAGAACGCCTCGATTCCAAATACGTCTACGATCAAACCACCCTTTGTGCGGCTCTTCACCTCACCTTTGATGATTTCACCGCTTTCCAACGCAGCATTCACATTACCCCAAGCGCTAAATACGCGAGCTGTTTTGTGTGATACGTGGAGCTGGCCATTCTTATCCTCTGTCTGTTCGATGAAAACAGGCACTACATCACCCGCCTTCAGGTCGGGGTTGTAACGGAATTCACCTGCAGGCACAACGCCCTCAGACTTGTATCCGATGTTGACTACAACTTCTTTTTTGTTAACGCTTACTACGGTTCCGTTTACAACTTCACGCTCGCGGATAACTGACAAGGTAGATTCGTACATCTTGTCGAGCTTCTTGCGCTCATCGTTGTTGTAACCACCGGCCGCTTCGTAAGCATCCCAGTTGAACTCGCCTTTGTCGTTGAGATACATTTGCTCATCAGCAGTACTGAAAATCTCGAGCGGTTCTTCCGCACCGATTTCTTCTTCCTGAGGTGTTTCGACTGTTACCTCTGCGTTTTCAGCAGTTGCCTCATTGACAATGTTGAGGTCTTTTTC
>JBKCDO010000013.1:0-9006 GCA_046304755.1 Flavobacteriales bacterium | reverse complement strand
GGGTGAGGGGTGATGGGTGAGGTTGGCGGGCGGTGTTCCCTCTGCCTGTGCTCCTGAATTTTAACCGCAGAGTCGCAGAGAGTGCAGAATTTCTCTGCTATCTCGGCGCCATTGCGGTTATAATAAATTGAAAGTTGAAGGTTGCAGGTTGGCTTGCAGCCCCCTACAATCCTAGTTACGGCAATCCTGTATATTAGTCTCATGAAACTACTGCTCTCATTCACCTCTATGCTGTTGGCTTCAACGGCTATCGCACAATATTGCAACACCTCAGGTAACGTCATCATCTATGCGAACTACGACGGAGGTGCATTGAACATTACCATCGACGAGGATATTTCCGATTTGCACATTGGTGTGTGCACGTATGAGGATTGCCTGATAACCATCTCAGGACCTTATACCGCAAATGTCACCGAGATTCAATATGCGGGCTTTCAAAGTGGCAATGACCACTGCAATCTGGGTCTTACTTCCACTTCCATTAATGCGCCGGCAGGGGTGCTCACGGAAACACTCTTTGCTCCTGCCGGTGTGCTGGCAGATGTTGATGGAAACACGAGCATGGTCTGCGCCTATTCATGCGGCGACGGCAATCAAGGCGGCTGCAATACAGCCGAACAAGTCGTTGCTTATTTCCTAAACCAGTTCGGTGGAAGTCTGTATTACTACTATACCCAATACGGCTGCTGGGCAACGGGTGGTTATTCTGTTTCGAGCGGAGGGAATTGCTGTCCGGGTGAACAGTCGCTTCCGCCTGTGGCGGCCATCAATATCAGCGATAGTCAAGTCTGTGCCGGTGAGTGTATAACGGTCACCGATGGTTCGACCGGCTTGCCTACCTCTTGGGATTGGAGTTTGGCCGGTACTGCGCCTTCGACATCATCGAACCAGAATCCCGGTGAACTGTGTTTTAACCAATCGGGTAATTACACCCTGTCCTTGACGGTTTCCAATTCCATTGGAAGTTCTACTACAACAGCGAATGTTGAAGTTACCGCTTGCAATATTCCCGGTTGCATGTATCCGCAGGCAGTGAATTATAATCCAACGGCAACAATCGACGACTTGAGTTGTGAGTTCATCTGCAACGATGCTTGCCCCGGCGATTTTGACAACAATGGATTAGTAGGCGTTTCGGATCTACTGTTGTTCATTTCCCTTTATGGAAGTACATGCCCGAATTGATTTGAATCATGTGCTTGTTTGACAAGATTTTTTTTTAGATTGCCAACAAAATTCTAAGTAAGATGAAGAAGATTGCAATTGTCCTTGTGGCCTTTGCCTCGGCGTTCACCGCCTTCGCACAAACCACACTAACCCCCGGTGATATCGCCGTAATTGGCTTCAATGGCGATGATCCCGATGTGATTCGATTCGTGAACCTGGTCAACGTGGCCGCAGGCACGCAAGTGAAATTCACCGATAATGGATGGAATGGAACCGCGCTTACAACCGCAGAAGGAACCGACACGTGGACAGCCGCAACAGATTTTGCGGCCGGCACTGTACATACCTTGACGCCAACTACCATTTCACTAGGTACTACAGGCGATCAGATTTTGGTTTATCAAGGAGCTTCCACCTCGCCATCATTCGTTTTTGGCTTGAGCTCACGTGCTTGGGTGACCGGCTCAGTGAATACCACAACCTCGCGCATCCCGGTTGGTCTAGCATCCGGTTCAACGGCGCTGGCATTCTCCACTGAGCGAGACAATGGCGCCTACACTATTGTGACGAACAATGCGCCGAAAGCAACGTTGCTTTCTTCCATCGCCAATCAAAACAACTGGAACAGAACCGATACACGCATTGCAACGTTCCCTGCATGGACATTCGCCTTTGGCACGATGTCGCCTGAGCCAACTGCTCAACCGGCAAACTTGTCGTTCACCAACATCAAGTCATTCAACTACAATGTGACCTTCAGCGCCGCGAGTCCTGCACCATCAGGCTACCTGGTGTTGCGCAGTGAGGGCAGCGCTCCCACCACAGCACCCGCTGATGGTGTGGCCTATGTTGTCGGTGATGTGATTGGCAACGCAGTGGTAATGTCTGCCGGAACTGCAACAACTTTCTTACAGCGTTCTGTAATCGCAAACGCTACCTATTTCTATGCGGTGTATTCCTTCAACGGCACTTCAACGACGCGCAATTATCTTCAAGCTTCGCCGCTAACCGGAAATGTGACAAGCGCGGCCACTATGGAAGGCACTTACTTCAGTGCAATTAATCCTGCCAATAGCACACTGATTACCGATCTTCAAAACCGTGTACGTTCGCCATATACTAAAGTGTCTTATGACCTATATGACGAAACAATGGTAACGGAATTTGCCTCACGCGAAGCACCCGCCGGTCAGCGCAGTTTGACGTGTATCTATTCCGGTCAAACACAGAATTATACGGGAACGTTTGCCTGGACACCCAACACCATATTTAGTCGTGAGCATACTTGGTGTGTAAGCTGGATGCCAAGCGGCGGCGGAACATCACTCAATGAATACGCCGACCAACATCACTTGTTTCCCGTGAATCAGAACAACGCCAATGCGGTGCGCAGCAACCATCCGCTGGGAGAAGTGGTGACGCCAATCAGCACTTATTTGCAGGGAACATATGGCTATGATGCAAATGGCAATAATGTCTATGAGCCGCGTGAAATCCACAAGGGCGATGCGGCGCGATCGCTGTTGTATATGTCGCTTCGCTACCATGGTGTGAGTGGTTTCAATTGGACGTTCAACAACTTGAATAACGTTATTCTACCCGGATTGAGCGAAGACCCGCAAGACCTTGCAACCTTGCTTACCTGGCATGCTACCGATGCACCCGATGCGTATGAAATCGCACGCAACGACTATATCCAAAGCAAACAGTTCAACAGAAACCCCTTCATCGATCATCCGGATTGGGTGAATTACATCAACTTTGGATCATTGACCTATCAGACACCCGCAGCAGCTCCAATGCAGCAGGGCATGCAGAAGGCAATGGCTACGAAACTCAAAACACATGTAATCTTGTGGCCAAATCCAACTGCCGGTGATGCGAACCTTACGGTTGATTCATCCGTTGAGGATATGGTGCAGTTGCGCATTTATGATTTGACAGGAAAACTGTTGTCACATGTGCAATCACTCGTCATGATTGGCACTACGACGATTCCGTTGGAGATTGATCAGCTGTCTTCAGGATTTTATATCGTGAAAATTGAAGGCACACAGGTGCGCGAGGAAATCAAATTCCGTAAGCAATAAGCCTTAGTTCTGCGGAAGTCGCGGATCGCGAAATGGACGATCGTTGCCCTCAGCAAATTGGCTGATGTCGATTTCATCCATGTAGAGCCATTTGCCTTTTTTCAGGATAAGCAGACTGTACGTTCCGTCGGGACCGTAATCCGCGTAAATGCCTGTCATAAGCGGGTTTTTCGGTGAAAGATGATCCATCACGATGCAGTCTTTCTTGGGATAATATTTTACGGAAGCACTGACGTCGTTGCTGTATTCGAGAATGACGCGCTTGCGTGTTTCGCCGGCAAATTCAAAGAGGTTTCCACCCAGGCGGACTTTATCGCCGGTGATGGTTACGGCGTCAATGATCTTCCGTGTGGTAAGGTTGTCTTTTCCATCCCAACCAATGAAGGTATAGGTATCACCGCGGCCTTTAGCATCCATCGGGATGATGTCATAGTACAAAGCGCCGAGCCATTTGTCGATGGTGAGAAATCGCTGCTCCAATTTTTCGGGTTCATGTAGCGCGTCTTCCAGCTCATACCAGGTATGCGATTTCGTTTCAAGATCACGCACCAGCAAAAAGCAGAAGTACTTGTGTGTGCCATCGCGATACGGCAGGTTCCAGTTAAACAAGCGAATGCGCTTGTCCTTTGAGCTCAGCGTGCAAAATTGAAGGCTTTTAAACGGATGCTCAAACGTTTCGCTGTCGTCTAACACGCTAATCAAAGTTTGTCGCATGGCTTCACAAATCGAATCGCTGCGCACATCGCTTTCGGAAGCGGATAGTTGTTTATGCAACGCAGCAAGTTTCACCTCTGCTTCCTCCGGAGAAGAGGCAAAAATTCCGATAGGGAAACATAAAAGAAGAATGCTGAAGATCCGTTTCATCGTGCTGCTGGTTTATACGCTATTCGGCCAAAATTATTTTGCAGAAGTGTTCTTACCACACCATGCTTTCTTCATCCATCCACATGCTTTTCAACTTCAGCGCTTGTTCCAGAACATCACGCACGCAGCCCTCACCGCCCTTCTTCGGTGAGATATAATGCGCGATGCTGCGAATCTCTGCTGCAGCGTCGGCCGGACAAACAGCGAGTCCACAATGACTCATCACAGCGTAATCGGGAATGTCGTCGCCGATGTAACACACTTCTTCCGGAAGAATGTTGTGCTTCTCCAAAAACGATTTGAATACGTCGATTTTTTTTGCGGACCCTAAGTAGATTTCCGTGACACCCAGCCCTTCGAAACGCTTGCGCACAGCTTCACTCTTGCCTCCGCTGATGATAGCGATGCGCAGTCCTTTTTTTACTGCAAGTTGCACGGCATAGCCATCGCGCACGTTCGCGGTGCGCACTTGCTCGCCATCCGGCATGAGCCACACAATGTTATTGGTGAACACACCGTCTACATCGAAGCAGAAGGTATTGATGGTTTTGAGTTTGGCTTTGTAGTTCATGTTACTGGGTACTGGGTACTGGGTACTGAATACTGAAAAATGCGCTCTGTGTAATCAGTATTCAGTACCCAGTACTCATTATGTTTTGTGGTAGGTGGTTATGATGTCTTCAGAGAGTGCTTCATACAACTTTTTCCAATCGGGATGCTGTTGCAGAATGTGTATGTGCCTTTGAAGTGTTGTAACGTCATTGCGCTTGGCAGGGCCTGTTTGAACTTGATTCGGTTCGTGGTTGTCGAGCAATTGCATATGCGCTTTTACCATAGGATGCAACAGCTGTGTGTGCAAGCCTGCTTCATGCAGCAACTGATGCGCGATGTGCTGCAGATGGTTGGTGAAGTTGTTCGAAAAAACAGCGGCGGCATGCGCTGCCAGGCGTTGCTTGCCGTCGGCTTTCGTCCACGTACCCCAGGCTTTCTTCAGTGTTTGTTCTACCATGCGTTCGGTGTGCTCGTCTGCGCATTCAACCAAAACCGGAATGGAAGCATAATCGATGTCGGTTCCGCGTGTGAGTGTCTGACAAGGCCAGCATACTGCGCGATGCTGTTGGGAAATGGCTTGAAGGTCGCTACCGCCGGCGAAATGAATAACAGTGGCCTCCTCGCCAATATGCGTGCACACTTCCGCGATGGCAGCATCGGGAACAGCCAGGAAATACACATCAAAATCCGTGGGCATGGTGTCCCAAGAATGAAAGAGTTCCCATCCCTGTGATTCTTCGCTATGACGAGACAGCTGCGCATCGATATGCAGCCCTGCATTATGCATGGCCCGGCTCAAGTGCCAGGCTAAATTTCCGTTTCCAATCAGGGCAATGCGCATAACAGGGCGAAGATAGCATGAAGCCATTACCTTTGCCCTATGCAGTCTTCGATACAACTCGATACACCCACGCGCTGGAAAGATTATGAACTCATCGATTGCGGCGATTTTGAAAAACTCGAACGCTTTGGAGAGTTCATTACGATTCGTCCTGAACCGCAAGCTGTTTGGCCGAAACTATTGACCGATGGCGAATGGAAGAGCAAAGCCCATGTGCGCTTTGTGCAGAAAACCAGTAACAGCGGTGAATGGCAGAAGCTCAAGAAAATGCCCGATCAATGGCGCATGAAATACACGTTGTCGAACAATGAAGATATCGTTTTTCGATTAGGACTAACTGCTTTTAAACACGTAGGGATTTTTCCCGAACAGGCCTCTAATTGGGATTACATCGTGGAGAGTATCGGTGCCATGAAAACGCCCAAGCCTCGCGTGCTCAATTTGTTTGCCTACACCGGTGGAGCATCACTGGCTGCCGCTGCTGCCGGTGCTGAAGTAACGCACGTCGATAGCATCAAGCAAGTGGTGAGCTGGAGCAACGAAAACATGCAGCTCAGTGGTCTCACCGACATACGTTGGATGGTAGAAGACGCGCTGAAGTTTGTGCAGCGGGAAGTCCGCCGCGAAAACACCTACCACGGAATTATACTTGATCCTCCTGCCTTCGGTCACGGACCGAAAGGGGAGAAGTGGAAGCTCGAAGAGAACATAGCGGAAATGATGCGCGGTGTGCTACAAATTCTAGATCCGAAAGAACACTTCCTCATTCTAAATGCATACAGCCTCGGCCTTTCTGCACTCGTAATTGAAAACCTCTTGAAGGAACATGCCGGCGATAAACTGCGCATCGGTGAGCTGTATCTGCAAGCCAAGACGGGTGTAAAGTTGCCGTTGGGGGTGTTCGGGAGAATGAAGAGATAGTGGGGAAATGGTTAAATGGTGAAATGGTGAAGTGGTTTTTCCGGCCGCGGTCCATACTTCGTCCCTCGCACCTCGCACCTCGCCCTTCGCCCTTCGCCCTTCGCCCTTCGCCCTTCGCCCTTCGCCCTTATATTTGCCCAAACCATAACCCCATGCGCCTAACCCTCACCACTCTTGCATTGCTTTTGAGCACGATGCTATTTGCCCAAGCACCGGCACTTATTCCTTACCAAGCTATTGCGCGCAACGCAGCAGGCGAACCGCTGGCAAGCATCACGCTGAACGCACGTTTTACCATTCTTGATTTGACCGCCACCGGCACAAGCGTTTGGCAGGAATTGCAAACGGTAAGTACGAGTGCGCTTGGTTTGTTTACGGTCCAACTCGGCAGCAGCGTATCGTTGGCCGGTGTGAACTGGGCGAACGGTGCGAAGTTCATGCAGGTGGAACTCGACCTCGGAAACGGTTTCGTGGATATCGGCACTCAGCAGTTGTTGAGTGTGCCGTATGCGTTATTCGCCGCCACCAGTGGCAGTTCTACACCGGGCCCTGCAGGCCCACAAGGCCCTATAGGTTTGACAGGTCCTGCTGGCGCCACCGGTGCTCAAGGCCCCATTGGTTTAACAGGCGCTACCGGCGCTACTGGTCCACAAGGCCCTATAGGTTTGACAGGTCCTGCTGGCGCCACTGGTGCTCAAGGACCCATTGGTTTAACAGGCGCTACCGGCGCTACTGGTCCCCAAGGTCCCATAGGTTTAACAGGTCCTGCTGGCGCCACCGGTGCTCAAGGCCCCATTGGTTTAACAGGCGCTACCGGCGCTTCTGGTCCCCAAGGTCCCATAGGTTTAACAGGTCCTGCCGGCGCTACCGGTGCTCAAGGCCCCATTGGTTTAACAGGCGCAACAGGTGCTGCTGGCCCACAAGGCCCTGCAGGCAATGGTTTCAGCAATGGCACCGCCACCAACCAACTCATGTATTGGAATGGCTCTGCTTGGGTTACTCTGAATCCGGGCGGCAATGGACAAATACTCACGCTCTGTAACGGCGCGCTGACATGGACCACAGGTGGTAACTGTCAGGGTAGCATCTCGGCTTTGAACTGTTCTTCTGCGACAGCAGCAGGCACGCTCACCGCAGGCACTGCAGCCGGCGGAGTAAGTAGCACCATTGCCTACACAGGAGGCAACGGTGGTGCTTATAGTGCACAAAGCATCGCTTCCACGGGTGTGACGGGTTTAACTGCCACGCTCACAGGCGGCACATTGGCTTCAGGTGCAGGCACTGTCACGTACACGATTACGGGCACACCGAGTGCGAGTGGTACGGCAAGTTTTGCCTTGAGCCTAGGCGGGCAGAGTTGCACGCTAACGCGAACGGTGGTAGCAGCTTCGGGCGCCATCACGGCATTGAACTGTTCTTCCGCAACAGCATCAGGCACGCTCACAGCAGGCACTGCAGCCGGCGGAGTAAGCAGCACCATAACCTACACAGGCGGCAATGGCGGCAGCTATAGTGCACAAAGCATCGCTTCCACGGGTGTGACGGGTTTAACTGCCACGCTCACAGGCGGTACATTGGCTTCTGGTGCAGGTACTGTCACGTACACGATTACGGGCACACCGAGTGCGAGTGGCACGGCAAGTTTTGCCTTGAGCCTGGGCGGGCAGAGTTGCACGCTTACACGTGCGGTTTTACCAGCAGCAGGAGGCGGTGGCACTGCAGCCACTTGCGGTACCCCCAACATCCACAATCCCGGCTTAACTTATGGCTCCATGACAGACCAACAAGGCAATGTGTACAAAACAATTGTGATTGGCACACAAGAGTGGATGGCGGAGAACTTGAACACGAGTATTTATCGGAATGGAGATGCTATACCAACCGGACTTACCAATGTTCAATGGCAAAACACCACTAGCACCCAGCTGGGTGCTTGGGCATATTACAACAATGACGCGAGCTATGCGTGTCCCTATGGCAAATTGTACAACTGGTATGCGTGTACAGACGCCAGGCAGCTATGCCCTGTCGGATGGCACGTACCAACAGATGATGAGTGGACGACTCTAGCTTATAGTCTTGTTGACATGTTCGTTGCGGGAGGTAAGATGAAGACCACTGGTACTGTAGAAGCAGGCACAGGCTTATGGTTGAGTCCCAATTTTCAGGCAACGAATAGTAGTGGTTTTTCCGGTGTTCCGGGCGGTGGCCGAGATTTTGATGGAGTTTTTGTCGAGATGGGTGAGACAGGCAATTGGTGGAGTTCTTCAGAGTCTATCCCGGGTAATGGTTGGGGCCGGGGCATATTCTCGGATTCAAATGTTGTCGGTAATTTGAGCTATTTCAAGCGTCACGGCTTTTCTGTTCGTTGCCTAAAGGATTGAATTTAGTTGATTATTCGAATCTTTGATAATTTGGTATGAGGGATTGGGGTGTAGCCCCAAGGAAATTTTTTTTTGGAGAAGCAGTTCGCAGACCTCATTATCATTCTGGAATTTTTTAACCGCCAAGGCGCAGAAAAGCGCAAAGATTCTCTGCTCACTCGGCATCTTTGCGGTTAAATAAAAT
>JBKCDO010000012.1:0-8921 GCA_046304755.1 Flavobacteriales bacterium | reverse complement strand
CATACCGCCCGGAGAACCCGCATCAAAAAGGCGGAATAAGTTGCATTTTTGCCCAAGATGAATCACGCGAGGAACATCCTGCTATGGGCACTCTTGCCAGCACTTATGGTGCTCGAACTGGCTCTGGGAAGTGTGCCCATTCCCTTCAGCGAACTCATCCATGCGCTATCTCGCTCAACGCAGGCCGATCAAGGCTTTCAGACCATCATCTGGGATTCACGCATTCCCCGTACGCTCGCCGCATGCCTCACCGGCGCCTCGCTGGCCTGGAGCGGCATGCTTATGCAAACACTCTTTCGCAATCCTCTGGCAGGCCCTTCGATGCTGGGCATCACCTCCGGAGCAAGCCTGGGGGTTGCGCTCATGGCCATGACCGCCGGCGCGCGCATCATCGCCTCTGATTGGGGAGTCGCCACCTTGGCCTCTGCTGCTTTTTTCGGCGCATTGCTTTCCCTCGGACTTGTGTTGCTGGTAGCGCGACGTATCTCTGATCAAGCCATCCTCCTGATATTCGGAATCATGCTCTCGTTTTTCACCTCTGCTGTAGTAGATGCCTTGCAATCCAAAGCTACCAACGAGGCCCTGCGCAGCTACATTCAATGGGGACTAGGCAGCTTCGCCAACTGTGACTTTCGGGAAAATGCGCTCATCGCAGGGGCGTTACTGGTGAGTCTAATCATCTCGCTGCGTATTCTACCCCGATTGAATCTCATGCTCCTGGGAGATCACTATGCCCTTACCATGGGTGTCAATGTGAATCAAACGCGCCGAAGTATGATCATCATCGCCGGACTGCTGTCAGGCATTGCCACTGCGTTTTGCGGGCCCATCGCCTTCATCGGCCTTGCCGTACCTCACCTTTCGCGCAAACTCATGAACACCGCCGATCATCGGCAAAACCTCGTGCCCAATCTGCTTATCGGTGGATGCACGGCTATGCTCTGTGACCTCGTTAGTCGAATGACCACCCTTCCGCTCAATACCATTGCTTCAGCATTGGGTGCGCCCTTTGTCATCATACTCTTGCTCGGACCAAAAACCTTCAAATCATTGGTATGAAGGATCACACAGCACTGCATATTGACGCCATCAACGCCGGATTCGGGGAGAAAAAAATTCTTCGCGGCGCCACGCTCGTGGCGGAAAAAGGTCAAATCACTGCCATTCAAGGGCGCAATGGAAGCGGCAAAAGCACGCTGCTGCGTTGTATTGCAGGCATTATTCCCGTACAATCCGGAAGAATCACGCAAGGCAAAAACGATCTTTCACTCCTTTCGCCCATTCAACGTTCAGCGATTATCGGCGCAGTATGGACCGATCGCACACGCATTGCGGGATTGACCGTTCAACAGCTGTTGGAAATGGGCGCGTTCAACGGGGCTTGGGTGAAAACAGGAATGTCGCTGGAAGAACACATCCAACACACACTGGAACTGTTCCGATTAACCCCCATCGCCCATCAATCATCCGCCGAAATCAGCGACGGTCAATTACAACTCACCATGCTGGCTAGAGCCATCGCCCAGTGCGCTGAGTTTCTCTTGCTCGATGAGCCTACCACCTACCTCGACTACATCGCCAAAGAAGAGTTGATGCAAATACTCAAGGATCTGGCAGCGCATACCGGAACAGGCATCATACTCACCTCACACGATCCGGCTTTAAGCCAGGTTTACGCACACAAAACCTATGAATTAACAGAAGGAATCCTGCGTGAAGTGTAGTACTTCAACCATGCATTTTCATGCATTCGTTTGTACTTTCGCCACCTAATCATACGTGTCATGAATATCACCGTAGTAGGATCCGGTTATGTCGGTTTAGTCACAGGGACCTGTTTCGCAGAAACAGGCAATAATGTCGTGTGTGTCGATATCGATGCCAACAAAGTTGAGCGCATGCGCAACGGAGAAATTCCGATTTACGAACCTCACTTAGATGTGCTCTTTGAACGCAACATCCGTGAAGGACGTTTGCATTTCACGACCGATTTGAAGAGCGCCGTTGATAGCGCCCAAATCATTTTCCTTGCACTACCCACACCTCCCGGTGAAGACGGCAGCGCCGATTTAAGCTACGTGCTCAATGTCGCTACCCAACTCGGAAAGATGATCACCGACTACAAAGTGATTGTAGACAAAAGCACCGTGCCGGTTGGAACTGCGGAGAAGGTTCATAAAGCGGTGGCGGAACAAACTTCCGTTCAGTTCGATATCGTGAGCAACCCCGAGTTCCTGCGTGAAGGATTCGCTGTAGATGATTTCATGAAGCCTGATCGCGTGGTAATTGGCACTGAGAGTGCACGCGCTCAAAAGCTTATGGAAGAATTGTATAAGCCTTTCACACGCCAAGGAAATCCCATCATTTTCATGGATGAGCGCAGTGCAGAATTAACCAAGTACGCAGCTAATGCATTCCTCGCAACCAAGATTTCCTTCATGAATGAAATCGCGAATTTCTGCGAGAAGGTAGGCGCCGATGTAGATATGGTACGCATTGGTATCGGTTCAGATACCCGCATCGGAAAGCGATTCCTCTTCCCGGGTATTGGTTATGGCGGATCATGCTTCCCCAAAGACGTTCAGGCGCTATTCCACAGCGGCATGGAAAATCACTACGAGTTCAAGATTCTCAAAAGCGTGATGAAGGTGAACGAGCGTCAGAAAACTTCCCTGCTCGGTCCCATTCTCGATTTCTATAACGGCTCACTCACGAACGTGACGATTGCATTGTGGGGATTGGCATTCAAGCCCGACACCGATGATATCCGAGAAGCACCTGCGCTGTATATGATTGAGCACTTGCTCGAAGCAGGAGCAACCATCCAAGTCTTCGATCCTGAAGCCATGGAAAACGTGAAAAAGCAAAAGGGCTATCATATCACCTATTGCACCGATCAATACGAAGCGCTTCAAAATGCCGATTGCCTGTTGATCTGCACCGAGTGGAGCGCCTTCCGCAATCCGGACTTCAATCGCATAACGTCTTTATTGAAAAGCAAAACCATCTTCGACGGTCGCAACCTTTACGACCTCAGCAAAATGGATGAGCTCGGCTACCACTATCACAGTGTTGGGCGCCGCGTTGTCAAGAGTTAATCGTGCCCTTGTCCGCTGAGTCATTATCCGAACGATAATGATATTTGACCGTGACCGTGGTTTCCTTTATTTCCTCTGCCTTCGGCTTGGGTAGATTCCAATAGGCATTCTCATCATCCGGTAATTCGGGTTCAAGTTCGTACTGATAAATCTTGCGCTGTGGTCCTTGTTTACGCCAGAAAAAAGCTGCCAACAACCCGATAAAGAACCCGCAGGCATGTCCCTCCCAGGACACCTTCTTATCGACCGGAAATACATACCACACCAGCGAGCCGTAATAAAGAATCACCACCAGCGCAACTCGCAACAGCAAAGGATTTCGCCGAATCAATCCGCTGACAAACAAGAAAGCGAACTCGCCGTAAATCAACACCGATGCTCCAATGTGATTGCCCGGACGACCCGTAAACCACAGGAGCACCGGGCTCAGCAGAGCAATGGTTGCAAATACCGGGAGTGAAACGGCGCGATAGAAATAAAACAAAAAGGAGTTTAACACCAGAAATGCAAGGGAATTCTGGGTAATGTGCTCCAAGTCGCCATGAAGAAAATGAATCGTCAATATTCCTCGCAACCCCTCCGCAGCTCGGGGCTCCAGGCCATACTGTTTAAGGTGATAGCCCAGGTATTCATCCGTCACAAATACCGACCAGCAAAGCGCCAGAAAGAAGAGTGAAAAAATGAGCGCATCGGCAATGTGCTTGCGATCGCGTTGCAAATTCAGTGTTGGTATGGGGGAACTAGTCGACAAAAGCGTTACTCGTCCTCCAATACGGTGAACGAGCCCTCAAAGTTATACGCTTCATCATCCAATCCGAGGGCATGCAGCGTATAGAAATAAGTTCCGGCGCCGACCTCCTTCGGATTCCACTGCGCATCAGGGCGCATCAACTCACCCACGCGCTTTCCCCAGCGGTCAAAAATGATGACCTCCATATCAGCCATATTTTGCGTGAGGATGCGCCATGTATCATTCTTTCCATTGCCTCCCATCGTAACGATATTCGGGATTTTCAGAAACTCGGAATCATAATACGCCATGACCTGATCCGTGAAGGAAGCAGGACAACCATTCAGGTATGCTGTGAGCGTGACATCATACGTGTATTCACCGTTGAAAATAGATGTCGCCGATTCCGTGGTCGATGTAGTGATAAGCGTATCGCCGTTACCAAAGTCCCAAACGAAATAATCTCCTTCAGAAAGATTGGTAAACACAACCTCCAGCGGTGGTATTCCAACGGTATCCGATGCCTCAAATGATGCGACAGGTTCATACACAATCACTTCAACTTCCCCTTGTCCAATACAACCGTTGAGATCAAAGCCTTCCACAAGATAGGTAGCTGAAGTATCCGGGGTAACCAAGGTTGAAAGTGCCGTCGGATTGTCGATACCCATGCCTTCCCATTGGCCGCCAACAATTCCGGTGGCTTCGAGAACCCCGGTTTCACCAAGACAGAGTTCAACGGGACTATTGGTGGTGACCACCGGACTATCATAGACCTCAACGGTTACTTCACCCATCGCAAAACATCCTTGCGCCGATTGGCCTGAAACAGTATACGTTGTTGTCTCAGTGGGATTAGCAACTGTGCTTGCTTGTGTGGGCGTAATTAAGGTCGCAGACGGAGCCCAGCCGTACTGAAAAGCACCGGAAACCTGCAGGGTTGCTTGCCCTTCCGGACAAATACTTGTGTCGGCAGAAATAACAAGCTGAGGCAGCGGATATACTTCAAGCGAATCAAAGACCGTAACCGTGCACACACCGCTGTAATCATATTGAATCAATGCAGTCCCACTCCCCGCCGTTGCAGGATCAAATTGCCACAAGTTACCGGCCTGTTGAACTCCTTGCCCGCTATAATCTCCGCCTGTCAAGTTAGCCAACAAGGTGAACGCATTCTGACTGACACAGACACCATCGGGCAAGTCAATCACAATCGCCGGAAAATCCTCGATGGTCAAACTCACGCTATCGCGCGCAGCGCAGCTATTGGAGAGTGTATAGGTGAAATAATGCACTCCCGGCTGCAGCAGCGATGGGTCAACTACTCCCGCTTGCTCATCGACAATACCGAAGCCCGACCAAGTTCCCAATGTGGAAACTACTTCCAGGTCCACAGGATCACTATCTACACACACCGCAGTGGTTGCGGTAAATGCAATCGCAGGATCTTCAACAATCACTGTGCGCGAATCGGATGATTCACACGTGCCGGTATAATTGAAAACGATGGTGTGTGTTCCAAGACCCGCCAACTGCGGTTCAAACAACCCTTGAGCCGTGCCACTGATGCCGGGTCCCGACCAAAAACCGGGACTCAAATTCGCATCAAAGTTGATTGGAGCGTCCGATAAGCAGACTGTTGTATCGGGCTCAATAATCGCTGCAGCAACAACAGACTCAACTGAAACAAGGATGGTATCCGTTGCCGGACAGTTTCCTACCGAGGTATACGTCAACGACGCAGATGAACCGCTTACCAGTCCGGGATCGAACAAGCCGGTTAGCGAATCCACAATCGCCTCTCCTTGCCAAAACCCTCCCAGTGGCTGTGATTCGAGCTGCACTTGACTATCCGTCTCACAAAAACTAGAAGGGGAAGTAATGGAAATAGTGGGTGCCTGATCAACGAGGATGGTGACTGATGACGAATCAATACAATACGAATTTGGACGATAGGTCACCACCCATTCTCCTACTCCTAGCAAGGTTGGATTCAGCAACACCCCGCCTTCAGAAATGGTAACAGGTCCTTGCCACTGACCTTCGCTAATACTCGATGTTAAAAGCATTGGCGAATCGGTGATGCACAACACAGAGTCTGTGTAAGTAATAATCGTTGAATCCGGTTGGATGTAGTCATAGACCTCCACATCCCTTGTATAAGCACCACATGCCCCGTTGAGTGTTGGACCCGAAAGCTGAACGGTAAATTCAGTATCCGTGGCAGGTCCGGGCGTGAGATATATCGTTTGCAAACTAGACCCATTAACTCCCGGAAAGGGCGGATCTGCAATCCAATTAAGGGTAAACCCATTAGCTATAGGCACAGCCACGTTCGGCTGTAATTCCAGGGGAAAAACAGTTGGCAAGCCGGAATCACAAGTATTATCGGCAATCGGCAATGGCTGATCTGTAGCCAATTCCAAATCAATGCTTACCGCTAGCATATCCGAGCCAATGCCACCCACTTGCATCACCGCCGACTCAATAAGCCCCTCCGCTCCACCAACACAATCACCCACGATTAACTGCCAACCGGGCTGATTGGCCTGACAACCGTTTAGAACATCCCAATCAATGGGCACACCGGGGTTTCCGTACGCACCAAATTGTCCCGTCACCTGGAAATTCGGCAAGCTGCACAAATCATAGGAAGCAACTGAAGATGTCGTAAAACAAAGATCAATTGCATCACTGTTATAACACACTGTATCCTGATCAGCTCCCACCTGAGAGGGCGTGAGCAATACCGATACACTTCCGCAAGCCTCGGGTGCAACGAGCTCAAAGGAAAGGTCGGTCAGGATGGGGTGCAGTACATTCAGGCAAATAGAGATTTCACTGCTCTCATTTAGGATATAAGGCAAGTTCGGATTCGACGGTGGAGGATTGTAATAGCCCGTAATATTGGGCGGAAAGTAAACCGAGGAGAGCGTTACGTTCGTGCACCCGGGCTGTAGCGTATTGCCGTTGACAATAGGCGCTTGATTGATGCGTGATACCCAACATATTTCTTCCACTTGAATCGTACCTGAACTATCGGTTCCCACAACTCGAAATCCACCAAGGGTCGCATTGTAAGCACTCGACACAGCATCGGGCGCAAAAACCGTTGTCTGCCAGCTGTTCGAAGCATTGATAAAACGATACCATTGAAAATCGAGCAGTTGATTGTCGGGAGCACTAACACTCAGCGAGGCCGTTTCTCCCATGCAGATGAAGTAGAGACTATCGTTCTCCATGCCATTGGTATAGCGCGTGGTATCGCGACCGGCACAGTTCAAACATCGCAACTGCGCGGAAGTATACTGGCATGATAAGAGAGCGACGGTCAAGACCGCGAGCAATCGCAGGCAGAAATTCATGACGGAATGAGCATGGGTTGAATTGACGTTGGTCTCACTCGGAAAGCGGAAGTCTGCAGCGAGCATGCAACAAACAATACGCTTACAACAGCATGCAACAGGAATTGCCACAGAACGACAGCAATAAGCATTTTCATAGAGGGTGGTTAAGCATTACAAAGATGTACGAATCCACGGAAAAACAAACAATTTTTTGTTGATATTTTGTTGAAAACCCAAAGTCGCAAAACCTTATTCAAGCACATAAAACAAAAACGCCCCCCGCTATGCGGAGGGCGTTTTGAATATTGTGTGCGCCGCAGCGCGTTGTATTACTTCTGAATCAACAGACGCTCCATTTGGAAGGTCGTGCCTGAGCTCAAGCGTACCATGTAGATGCCTGAAGACATCACATTAGCATCGAACTCTGCAGTGTAAACCTGTCCGGCTTCTGCCTGGTTGTTGAACAAGTCACCCACCACACGGCCGGTCATATCCAACACCTGCAATGACAACTTACCGTCTACAGTGCTCATGAAGCTAATCTGTGAACGATCTGTAGCAGGATTTGGCATGATACCCACGATAGCGATTTCCGCAGTGCGGTCACCGTCATTGTTATCGGTTGTCATATCCATACCGGCTACGTTGTTATCCAAGCTAGCGAAGGTGATGGTCTGTGAGCAGGTGGCCACATTACCTTCACAGTCAACTGCAGTCCAAGTGCGCAGGATGCTGTATCCTGGGCAATCTTCTACGCGGAAAGCGAAATCACCGATACCTTGGGTTGGAACACTTCCTGACCCGCTGAAAAGTTGAATCTCAACATTGTTCTCATAGAAAGTATCTCCTGCACCACCGTACAAGAACCAACCACCGGCACCGTTGTCACCGTTGTAGTTGTTAGCTCCATCACCCACTTGGAATCCGAAGTACTCGTTAGAAGGTGCATGCGTCAAGTGGATAGTAGATCCTGCAAAACGTCCCCAACCCGTCAACTCAGCAGCTGAGCTTGACTGCAGGATGTAGTACATCCATGATGGATGGTTAGCAGCCTCACCACCGCAATCGGCTTTGAAACCGTTCGGGTTAGAAAGTGCACTCCAAGCAGCCCAGTTCAAGCCCTCTGCGTAAGTCACGTTAAAGTCGAAACCTCCGTCAGTGCGAAGCACATTGAAGAGGCGACCGGAGATGGTCAAAGAACCGTCACCATTGTCAACCATGGTTGCAGGCGTGTTTGGATCCAACTGGTACCAACGGTACTGGCTTGGCATGCTGAACAATGCCATCGCCCAATCATATGGGTAGTTACATGGGTTGCCTGCAGGAAGCGCAGGTGTGTACAGGTTAGAACCATTAGTTACAGTACCATCGATAGTCTCAGTAAACTCAACTGTTACGTTGGCGTCACAGTTGTCTGTAGCCGTTACAGTTGCCTCAGCAGGAACATCATCAGTGCAGTTCAACACGAGGTCAGCAGGACAACCGCTCAATACAGGCTCAGTAGTGTCTTCGAAAGTAATAGTCTGAACAAACGCAACGCTGTTGTTACCACAAGCATCTTGAGCTGTCCAGGTACGATTGAAGGCGGTCAAACAACCAACACCCACTGCAAATGGATCACCATCAACATGGCTGTAGGTAATGCTGTTGCAGTTATCCGTTGCAATTGGCTCAACGATAGCAGGCGTAGTTCCACACTCGTAAGTGAAGTTCACCTGATTACCTGCAGACCAAACCGGACCGGCT
>JBKCDO010000011.1:0-13153 GCA_046304755.1 Flavobacteriales bacterium | reverse complement strand
ATCCTACAATCTCGAACCCCGCAGCCGGCACCTTTTCCATCTCCATTTTACCCAAGGCACCAACGAAGAGAATCTTGGCTTGTGGATACTGCTTTTGTATCGTCTTAGCAATGGCAACGGCCGGGAAAATATGTCCTCCTGTGCCACCACCTGAAATAATGACGCGCATATACTTGTTGATTTAGGATGCAACAGCCGTAGCCGGCAATTTGGTCTGCGTAAGTGACAAGTCCTCCTCCTTTTCGTCCTTGCTGCGGCAAATACTCAAGATGATACCGAGCGCCAAACAGGTAAAGAGCGTACTGGTACCTCCCATGCTCACCAAAGGCAAAGGCTGACCGGTTGTGGGGAATAAACTCACGGCAACAGCCATATTAATGAACGCCTGAATGACCAGCAAAAACGCAAGTCCAAGCGCTGTCAACTGCGCCCCCATCTTCGGATTATTGATGGAAAGTTTGATGGTGCGGTATAGCAAAATGAGATACAGCAACACGAGCGATATACCTCCGAAAATGGATCCATACTCCTCGATGATAAACGGATAAATCATATCCGAATACGGGTGTGGCAAGAAATTACGCGAACTGCCCGAGCCGGGACCCTTAGGAATAACACCACCTTCGTGGATGGCATATTTCGCAAGGTCAATCTGATAATTGCCCTCACTGTTTTCATCCATAGAATTCACGATACGATTCTTCCAGGTCGCATAACGTTTGGGGAAACCGGTAGTCTCGCCTATCACGATAATGAACAGAATCATACCAACACCCGCAGCAAAGAGTTTGCTCATGTGGCGAAATGGAATTCCCGCCATGAACATCATCAGGAAACATATTCCCGCTAGCATGGCAGCAGTCGAAAAGTTAGCCGGCAGGATGAGGCCACATATCAACCCTATGGGCCAGAGTACCGGCAGCACTCCTTCCTTGAAATCATCCAACCGCTCGCGATTGACGGCAAGGGTTCTTGCCACATAAATAATGAGTGCAATCTTGGCAAAGTCACTGGGCTGAAACGTGAGGCCGGTGAACGGAATGCTGATCCAGCGATTGGCGTCGTTCAAGTTCTGGCCAAACAATAACGCATACGCCAGAAGACCTGCGGCGACCAGCAACATGATTTTCGAGAGACGCGAAAAGTAGCGAAAGGCCATGCGATGCACGAAGTACATCACTACGAAACCCAACACAATCATCCCCCCATGCTTGAGCAAAAAGAACAGGCTGTTGCCCTTGGCTTTGTAGGCCAGTGTAGAGATGGCACTATACACAGCGAGGATAGAAATCAAGGAGAGGAAAAACGTCACCATCCAGATGGTGCGATCGCCTTGGAGTTTATTGAGAAGGTGTTTCATGAGTTAAGCCTGTAAGCGAAACTGCACCCAATTGTCACTAAAATCAAGACGCACCCAGCCTCGTTTTGCACAGCGTCCTGTGCATGGCAGGACAAAAAAAATCCCGCCGTTTCGGGCGGGACTCTATGCTGAATTGTATCGTGTCTTACTGAATTAACACCTTGCGCGTTACTACGCGTGCACCTTCGTCAAAGCGAACGAAGTAGATACCGCGCTGCAATACCGCAACATCCTGACGGATGGTGAACGTGGCGTCGCTGATAGCGCCATGATGAAGTGTCATCGCGTTACGGCCGGTAATGTCGACCAATGTAACCGTAGCCATATCGGTCATTGCATTTTCCAAAGTCACAAACAAATTGCCGTTCGCCGATGTTCCGGCTGACATGGTGAAATTGGCCTGCACCTGCGTCTTTGCGCTGCTTGGCAGCACAGCCATAAAGCCGCCTACCATACCCGCCAACGCGTGTGGTGTGCACACGTAGCCGTAAATGCCTTCCACAGTAACGGTGTATTCAAACGTCTGCATCGAAGATGTCAAAAGCGCATCCCATGTGGCCGCTCCCGGAGGAACCGAGGCTGAGGTTGTCGTGTGATTACCGCTAGTCCATTGGAAGAGCACGATATCTCCAACCTCAACAGTCAGCTGGTTTGGTGAAAAAGTCAACCCTTGTTGGGTGACTGTGTAGGTGGTTGCCAAAGCTGGAGTAGAAATCATTGCAACCAACGCGATTATCAAAAAACGTAAAGAGAATTTCATTGTAATTTTTTTTTAAAAGTAATACAAATTATCAGCTCTCGATTGGCGCCTTAAAAATGATGCCACCAATGGGTTGTGGATTTCGCTCAGCCCACCATTTAAATGGTGGGCTTTGCGCAAGGCCTATTTAAACGCGTCAAATCCGGTAACATCAAGTCCTGTGATCAACAAGTGGATATCATGCGTACCCTCATAGGTAATCACTGATTCCAGGTTCATCATGTGGCGCATCACCGGGTATTCACCCGTGATTCCCATACCACCCAGCATCTGACGTGCATCGCTCACAATCTGTTTGGCAATCGCAATATTATTACGCTTGGCCATGCTGATCATCGCCGAAGTGGCGCGACCTTCATTGCGCAATTCACCCAAACGATAAGTCAGAAGCTGCGCCTTAGTGATTTCGGTAATCATCTCGGCTAATTTCTTCTGCTGCAACTGGAAGGCTCCGATAGGCTTGCCAAATTGGATACGCTCCTTTGAGTAACGCAGCGCCACATCGTAGCAATCGAGGGCAACGCCGATAGCACCCCAGGCAATGCCGTAGCGAGCAGAATCCAAACAGCCCAGTGGACCGCCAAGACCGGATTTATTGGGAAGCAAGTTCTCTTTGGGAACTTTCACATTATCGAAAATCAATTCACCGGTATCACTGGCGCGAAGGCTCCACTTGCCGTGCATAGTCGGTGTGGTGAAACCTTCCATTCCGCGCTCCACAATGAGTCCGTGAATGCGACCCTCTTCATTCTTCGCCCAAACCACCGCGATTTGCGCAAATGGGGCATTGCTGATCCACATCTTGGCTCCATTGAGCAAATAGTGATCGCCCATATCCTTGAAGTTGGTGAGCATACCACCGGGATTGCTTCCAAAATCAGGCTCGGTCAACCCGAAACAGCCCATCCACTCGCCGGTTGCCAACTTGGGAAGGTATTTTTTGCGCTGCTCTTCGTTACCATACTTATAGATCGGATACATCACCAGCGAACTCTGAACAGAGGCCGTAGAACGCAAACCGCTATCACAACGCTCCAATTCCTGCATGATCAAACCATATGAAATCTGATCCAAGCCTGCGCCACCATATTCTGTTGGGATGTAGGGTCCGAATGCACCGATTTCACCCAGACCTGCGAGCAAGTGCTGAGGAAACTTACAGTTTTCAGCAGCTTCTTCAATGATTGGAGAAACCTCCTTCTTCACCCAGGCGCGCGCGGTGTCACGAACCAATTTGTGTTCTTCACTCAGCCATTCATCCATTAAGTAGTAATCGTGGCCCTGATAGAGATCTGTACGCATTGTATATTGAATGTTTTGTCAGATAAAAACCTCGGTTTTTCCGAAGCCGCCGCGAATGTACAACGGTGCTGTGTGAACAGAAAACAAAATTCGGGGACTGGGGACTGGGGACTGGGGACTGGAGACTGGGTACTGGAGACTGGGTACTGGATACTGGGTACTCAGCACCCAATACCCAGTCCTCAGTACCCAGTACCCATCTACTGATTCGCCTCATACCACGTATCCACCAACAAATTCGACCCACAGCTGGCTTCCACCGCCAGGAAATCACAGCGCTCGTTCATCGGGTGACCGTTATGCCCCTTAATCCACTTGAAACGTACCTTGTGCTTAGCGGCAACCAGTAAGTAGCGCTTCCATAAATCAGGATTTTTGACGTTTTTCCATCCGCGCTTCACCCAGCCGCCAATCCAGTTTTTCTCTACCGCATCAACCACGTATTTGGAATCGGAGTAGACCGTTACCTCACATCCCTCTTGCTTGAGCATTTCCAAACAAACAATCACACTGAGCAACTCCATGCGGTTGTTGGTCGTGTGGCGAAAACCCTGACTAATCTCCTTGTAATGTGGCCCACTTTGCAGAATAGCCCCGTAGCCTCCCGGCCCGGGATTTCCCTTAGCTGCACCGTCGGTATAAATCGTGATGGTCGTCATAACTGCCACTAACCCATCAAATGCTGAATGTTATTACTGAAGAGCTTGACCGCAATGGCCAACAGAATGATTCCAAAAATCTTCTCGACAACGTTGATACCCGCCACACCCAATGCTCTTTCGATGCGATTGGTGAGTTTGAGCACAATAAAAATGGGAAGCATGTTTAAGGCTATGGCAGCGAGAATATTCATTTGCTTGTACTCTGCGCCTAGGGAGATCAGCGTAGAAAATGTACCCGCGCCGGCAATAATGGGAAATGCCAACGGCACAATCGACGCTGCACCTTCAGTACCTTCCTTCTGCTTGAAAATCTTAATACCCAGCACCATTTCCATTGCGATGAAAAAGAGGATGAAGGAACCTGCAACTGCGAATGAATTGACATCTACGCCGAACAGATACAGAAAACGCTCCCCCAAAAACAGGAAGACCACCATCAAGATGAACGACACCAACGTGGTAGTAATCGGCTGAATGTTTCCCGAAGAATTCTTGATTTTGACGATAATAGGGATACTGCCGATGATGTCAATCACCGCAAACAACACCATGAAGCAAGACCCTATTTCTTTCCAGTCGAACATGGTGCGAAGGTATGACTACTGCAACTACCGAATAGCCTTCACTTATAAATCGTCGTATTCATACAGTGGATCGATGCGCGAACCTGCCGGCAACTCGAAGATTGATTTTATCAATCCGTTTTCCAAACCATACACCCATCCGTGCAAATGAGGGGCTTCACGGTCCTTCCATGCTTTTTGAATAATCGAAGTCTTAGCAAGATTGGTGACCTGCTCGATTACGTTCAATTCAACCAATCGATTCGTGCGCTCATCCTCATTACCAATGGCCTGTAACTCCTCCGCATGAATACGCTGCACATCCTTAATGTGCATGATCCATTTGTTGATGATTCCCAGGTTATGTTGAGCCATGGATGCTTTAACACCACCACATCCGTAATGGCCACAAACAATGACGTGTTTTACTTTTAAATACTTGACGGCGTATTCTAAGACGCTAAGCAAATTGACATCCGTATGCACCACCATGTTGGCAATGTTGCGATGAACAAATATTTCCCCGGGTGCTGTTCCGGTGATTTCATTAGCCGGTACGCGGCTATCACTGCAACCTATCCACAAAAACTCAGGTGTTTGAATACCCGATAACTTCTTGAAATAATTCGGATCATTCTGGACTTTCTCCGCAGCCCAGGCCTTGTTTTCCAGTAGGAGTTTATCGTATGCTTTCATAGTTTTCTTATTGCATTTCTAATCGATAGGGATCATTGAATATCTCCGCCTTTCTCTCGTCGCGCATGACGTAAACACGGATGCCTCTTGCTTGTGATGAAGCTATGAAATCGTTCACTGAATCAACGATATCGCGATCCATAAACTCGCAACGCAGTGGATCAATCAATAACGCACTATTGTCCGGAACGCGCTGGAGATAATCCACCAATTTGGCCTTATTCAAAAACGAAACTTCGCGTGAAAAACGAATCAGGTACTTGTCGCCATCTTCCACCATAATCATAGCTGCTCGAAAATTACTCCTCACAACAGAATACAGTCCAACCAAAATACCGACAAGAATTCCAATGAGCAAGTCCGTAAAAATGATAGCCACAATGGTTACAATAAACGGAACGAACTGTTGCTTTCCGCGTTGATAATACTCCTTGAAAAGCGCCACATTGGCGAGTTTATAACCCGTCAGAATCAGAATACTGGCCAGCGCAGCCTTTGGAATCATATTCAGTATACCGGGAATAGCAAACACGCACACCATGAGCAATACGCCATGTAAAATTGCAGATGCTTTTGACTTGGCGCCCGCATTGATATTCGCTGATGAACGCACGACCACAGAGGTTACAGGCAAGCCTCCAATCAAAGCTGACAGCATATTGCCGGTGCCTTGTGCATACAATTCGCGATTGGCAGGACTAATGCGCTTTTCAGGATCGAGTTTATCGGCAGCTTCCAAACTGAGCAATGTTTCGAGCGATGCTACGATGGCAAGCGTTACTGCCGTAATCCAAACTTTATAATTACCGATAGCCGACCATTGCGGCGTTGTGATAAACCCAAACAATTGGTCAACTGAATCGAAAACGGGGATTTGAACCACGTGATCGTCCGAGAGCGCTAAGGCATGGCCATCAGGCACCAAAAACATGTTGAGTAATACGCCGCTGATGACCGCGAGTAATGGTCCCGGCAAATACTTCACCCAGGCTTGTTTTTTCATGAACTTCGTTTCGTAAAACAGCAAGATTGCCGCAGCAACGGAGGCAATCAATGTGGCCAAAGGAGAAATTCGACTCAAGGCAATCCACAATTCGCTGAAGGTATTCTGGCCATCAGGTTGGATGAACGACTCCTCGCCTTCAGGATCCGCATCGTAGCCCACAAAGTGCGGAATCTGCTTAAGAATTATCAAAATTCCGATGGCCGCGAGCATGCCCTTGATGACCGCATTCGGCACATAACGACCGATACCTCCGCCTTTGAAATACCCGAAAACCAATTGCAACACTCCGGCTAAAAAAGCAGCAAGCAAAAACACTTCAAACCTACCCAAGTCATGAATTGCACTTGCAACAATAGCAGCCAAACCGGCGGCCGGACCGGAAACACTCAAGGATGAACCGCTCATCATTCCGACGACCACACCTCCAATGACTCCCGCAATCAAACCACTGAATGGAGCCGCATCCGAGGCAATGGCGATTCCTATGCACAGGGGCAAAGCGACAAGGAATACAACAATGGCAGATGGAATATCCGCAGCGAGCGAAAATCGGTTAGTGGTCATAAGCGTACTACAGGCCACGAAAGTAACCGAAAGCACACTTCGTTTAACAAACCATTAACACTTCTTGGATGACCTGCGGGAAATGCGCCAGCTCCAACGCGCGCACCTTACGCTCAATGTCGGCGGCAGTATCTTGAGGACTCAATGACACCCTAAACTGAGCAATGACAGCGCCTTCATCGTAATGCTCATTGACATAGTGAATGGTGATTCCGGACTCCGACTCACCCGCAGCAAATACAGCATCGTGTACATAGTGCCCGTACATTCCCTTGCCACCGTATTTGGGCAATAAAGCAGGATGAATATTGATGATTCTATTCGGAAACGCCTCCACAAAGGAAGATGGAACTTTCCACAAGAATCCGGCGAGAACAACCAGATCAATCTGTAACGACTGCAAGTAAGTGGCGAACTCAGATGTCTCAATAAAATTGGACTTAGTCAACAAATAGGTTTCAACGCCATATCGACTTGCGATGTTCAGCACACCCGCATCCGGGCGATTGGAAGCAATCAATACCACACTGGCATCATTCGAATCCTTGAAAAAACGAAGAATATTTTCTGCATTACTACCTGCTCCGGAGGCCAAAATTGCAATTCGCTTCACAATAGTTCTTTTTGCAAAAGTAAACTAGCCTCGCTGCAAGTAGCTTTGAATTGTGGCGTACAGCAACTCGGGCTTAAACGGTTTGGAAACATAATTATCCATTCCGATTTGCAGACTGCGTTCTCGTTCATCATTGAGCGCATTGGCTGACAAACCAATAATGGGAATGGAAGACTTCAATTCGTTACGAATTATGGAGGTAGCCTCAAATCCATCCATGATAGGCATTTGTAGATCCATCAATACAAGATCGTAATCACCGCCCTTAACACGCTTCACAGCATCTTCGCCATCCTCACTGATGTCCACTTGTGCTTTCCAAGAGGTAAGCAAGGCGTTGGCTAAAAACTGGTTTACTTTATTGTCTTCCACCAAGAGTATGCGGGCTCCTTTTAAATCGGGATTGAATTCGATGACCTCTTGCACTTGATCCGAACCACGCTCCAAGGCTACTTCAAAGAAAAAAGTTGCGCCACTGTTCTTTTCACTGGTGAGTTTCAATTCGCCTCCCATGAGTTCAACAATTTTCTTGGAAATCGATAGCCCAAGGCCGGTGCCTCCAAATTTCCGCGTCGTGCTGGAATCCTCTTGCGTGAACTCCTGAAAAATCGCGGCCTGACGATTACCTGCAATACCGATACCCGTATCCACAACCTCAAATCGAATGTGTTGTGTAGTATCCGTAGTCGATTGACAACGTATCGACAACTGAACACTTCCTTCAGTAGTGAACTTAATCGCATTACTCATGAGGTTGGTAAGCACCTGATTCAAGCGATGCACATCTCCGCGCAAACGATTAGCGACCTTTGCATCAATCTCCCATGAGAACTTCAACCCCTTTTCTTCAGCCCTTAGACTGAGCCCCTTGGTCAATTCCGTGAAATTATCGCGGACATCAAACTCGATTGATTCAAGTTCAACCTTGCCGCTTTCAATGCGCGATACATCCAGCAGGTCATCAATCAACACCAACAAACTTTCAGATGAAAATCGCATGGTTTTCAAGTAATCCTTTTGTTGGTCGTTGAGTGGCGTTGAAGAAAGCAATGCCGACATACCCACAATGGCATTCACCGGCGTTCGCAATTCATGACTCACATTGGCAAGTATCGATTTCCGCAATTCCAAACCGGCCTCTGCTGCTTTGCGAGCATCGGTCATTTCACGTTCGAGTTTCTTTCGCTGAGTAATATCAAACACGACAATTACCCCACCAACGGCCTCTCCTTCGTCATTTTCAATTGGAGCAGTGGTGCAGAGCAACCACAATTCTTCGCCGGCGCCAATAAGCGGAGCTTCAAATACCCGATGAGAGGCAGAAAATTCGAACTTACCCGCGTTCTTCAACTCCTCGGCAAGAACAGGCGCTGCTTGAAAATCATCCGCTGACATACCGCGCATTTCCGCCGGATCTTTTCCGAAAAGTTGTGCAAACCGTGGCTCCACATGGGATAGTTTTCCTTGCAAATTGTAACGGGCCATGCCAAGATCAAGGCTTTCGATTATATCCCTCAACCGCTGCTCCGTCTGTTCTTTGCGCGTT
Source organism: Flavobacteriales bacterium (assembly GCA_046304755.1). Classification (GTDB taxonomy): domain Bacteria; phylum Bacteroidota; class Bacteroidia; order Flavobacteriales_D; family Sanyastnellaceae; genus JAIBBG01. The sequence goes on along the minus strand of JBKCDO010000011.1, from coordinate 4,081 downwards.
TCTGCGATATGGCGCTTCTGGATCTCCTCCTGAACGATATCTGCCAGGCGCAGCAAATCCTCATTGACCACCGAAGCCTGATCCGGAAATAGTGATGCTGCCGCTTCTTTCAAAGACTCCAATACATGTGACTGTCGATCTAAAAGTGCATTCAGCGCCGACTTCTTCGCCATCAACTCATCGCTACTCTCGCGCATCGCTGTTTCCATGAGCAGTCGATCATTATCGAAATGCTCATAGCTATTGCTGATTGCACGCAGTAATTCCGCCATTTCACCACCTACCGCGGGATATCCCGGCAATAGCTTCTTCAACTGTCGCTCCAGCAAGCGATGATAACTCCTTCCCTCCATTAAATTTCGTGATACGTTGTAACGGTCATCGTTTGATTATGCAGAGAACAGACCGTTGAACCCAACAGCGGTGAAATTTCTCCATTGGAATAGAAACCGGTGTATGCCGGAGTTTTACCGAAATAATTACAAACTGATTCTACTTCCTCCTCAATACGTTGGTCCAAAACGACTTTACGTCCAACGCAACTTACCATTAGCACAAGATCAGGTGTTTTTTCATTCGACTGCTCAGCAGCTTGTGCAGCTCCATCAACTAATCGATCAAAGTTGGCCATCATAAATTGTACATGAGCCCCTTCCGGAATATTGCCGGCAAAACGCAGTGTGCCTGCGGCTTCATCAATACTCAATATCGTGCGCACCAAATTACTCTTACCATCCTCACCGAGAATACACAGCGGAAACAACAACGCTGAACCGGGTAACTCGGCGGCACGTGGACCCAGGTAGCGCTTATAAATCTCAAGGGCATTTTCATCATCCAATTCATACAACACATTTTCAACCGCCTTGGTCACCTTGCGCACGGGACCGAACAAGTCCCATCCACCCTGAGAGCCATGCGTCACACGCAAGTGACTTCCGTAAAACCCAATCGCTACGATGCGCTGCGATTCAGGCTTACGATTGGCGCCCACCAATGTTTTGGTGAATCTTCCGGCATCAGCCGCCAAGCCTCCGGTTACAATCACATGCGATGGCAATTCATGATTAATTCCGCGGACCAAATCATCTCCGTTCACCGCAATTCCATCCGACAAAACAAGTATGTGTTGCAAATCCGGAGCATTCAAGGACTTGGAAATACTCAAGCCGCATTCAAAACTATTGGCACAATCAGCTACATCGCCATCCACCACCCTCCAGCGTGTATGATCGAACTCACACACCGAAACACTCACACTATGATCAAAGACTTCTTCCCCATGAATTTCACCGGCTGTGCTTGCGAGTACAATATCCGCCGCGGGATAAAGCTTGCGTATCTCCTCATAAACAGGTTCGTTGGCAAGGGCATCAATGCCGCCGAATGCCAAGATTAAGGCCGGGTTCGATGATCCGTTCGTTACTGAATCAGACCAACCTTTGCCTTCTTTCCAAAGGTGTTGATGAACTTTCATGGATGTGGTTTTGGTGGTTTATAGGAACTGCCCTTCGGCAGATTTGAGCGGTAATGTAATCAATTTCTTTTCGATACGAGCATGCAACCGTCATACGCCGTTCAAATCAATTCTGTATTAGGTTTGTCGCACAATGTCAATATCCGTTCAAAACGTATCCAAACACTACGGCTCTCAAGTCGCTCTCAACAAGGTTTCCTTCGAAATAGGTCAGGGAAAAATCGTGGGATTTTTAGGTCCTAATGGCGCCGGAAAAAGCACCATGATGAAAATTATAACATGCTATATCCCGCCGAGCGAAGGAATGGTGACCGTATGCGGACATGATGTGATGGAAGACGGCATTAATGCCCGCAAGTGCATAGGATACCTGCCCGAACACAATCCGCTCTACACAGATATGTATGTGCGCGAGTACCTGAATTTTGTGGGGGGAATTTATAAGGTACCAAACGTGAAACACCGCGTCGAAGAAATGATTGAAACCGTGGGATTGCAAGTGGAGGCGCACAAGAAAATCGAAACACTCTCTAAAGGATATCGCCAACGCGTTGGTTTAGCACAAGCACTCATTCATGATCCGAAAGTGCTGATCCTTGATGAACCCACGAGCGGACTCGATCCGAATCAACTGGCAGAAATCCGCGAACTCATCGTTTCCATCGGCCGACAAAAAACAGTGATGCTTTCCACACACATTATGCAAGAAGTGGAAGCCATGTGCGATCATGCACTCATCATAGACCGCGGAAACATTGTTGCCGAGAATTTAGTGATGAGCGAGCTGGCTAAGTCTAATCGCAAACTGGAAGACATCTTCAAGGAAGTTACCGGCAAGGCTCACGCTTTATAATCATCCGGAATTAAACACACAGGTATTGGATCCATCTTATGGCGATTCGCCTTGTGCATTCGTCGGTAGATGTTCAACACCTCGATTTGGCGTGATGTCAGTGTCGATTCTTTCTGAATAAGCACTTCGGTTTCATCGTTCATTGCTTGGTGGCGTTCACAAAAATCCATCGCCCATTCCAACTCAGGATAACTCGCGCCTATCTGATCTTCATCGGTGCGATCATCACCCCATAAGCCATCGGTAGGCGCCGCATTCAAGATGGAATCGACCACTCCCAGATGACATGCCATGGCATACACTTCAGTTTTGGTTAAGTCTGCAATCGGCGACAGATCCACGCCTCCATCTCCGTACTTGGTGTAAAATCCAACACCAAAGTCTTCAATTTTATTACCCGTTCCCGCCACCAGCATGCGATGAATTCCGGCGAAATAGTACAAGGTAGTCATGCGCAAACGGGCGCGCGTGTTGGCCGCTGTGAGATGCTGCAGATGCTCATCGGGTGAAGTCTCACACATCGTTTGAACAAACGAATCATAGGATGATGTCAAATCTACGCGGGCACTTTTCACGAGCGGAAAGTGTTGTTTTAACCAGGCAATATGCTCTTGCGCCCTGCTCACCTGCGAGACCGCCTGATGAATCGGCATTTCCAATACCATGACAGGTTTACCGGTGAGAGCGCACAAGGTGGATGTGAGCGCAGAGTCAATACCACCGCTGATACCAATGACAAATCCCTGTGTTCTGCTGCTCACCGAATAGACCTTAAGCCAATCAATGATGTGCGAGGAAGCTGCTGCGTAATTCATAGTTGTAAAAAAAAGTCCCGCCAAAGATGGCAGGACTTTGAACGTTCAAGGGTAAACACTAAAATAAAAATCCGATTTGTAACGAGACTACATTACTGATGCCTTTCAAATCGAATGACTTTGGTTTGCCATTAATCGAGTCGAATGATGGCTCATCATTTAAATTTTCAATACCACTACCCTTTAAAATATTACTGAATGCATTATTAAAGAGAATTCCTGCCACAACACTCGCATCTCCACTTAGATTATATTCAATTCCACCTCCTATTATCAGACTTGTTCGGAAGATACCAATGTCATCGCCTATATCATCCCCATCACTTTCTTCTGTTGGTAAGCTTGAACCACCCCATATTTCCTTGCCGGCATCTGTTGTGTCCGATGCAATCTTTTTATAGTCAGAAACATTATCGGCATTCGCCTTAATATTAATACCAAGACCAACGCCAACCTGAGCCCAATAAGTCAAATAACCTATCTCGTTAGTTCTCAATTTCAAAGTAATTGGAACCTCCGCATATTTGAGGCTATAAGCACGCTCCAATTCTAAAATCGTGCGTATTCCGCCAGGGCCTGTTCCTTCTTTAAAATATTTCAAGTTCCCCCCCAGATTAATCACGTTGAACCCTGTTCCAATTGCATAGTTATCCGTAAACATCTTGTCGATAGACACACCGAAACCGTAATTGATTTTATTGTCGCCACCGGTGATGTGCTTGCTATCGGGCTTAATCCATGAAACGTTCGGATCGATGTGAAGCGCTATCTTCCATGGCTTGGTTTGCGCAAAAAGTGGAGTAGCAAAGGCCACAACCATCAAGAGTGAAATAATTTTTTTCATGCGTTCGGGTTTACTGTTATAACATTGCCCATAATAAGGCAATCAAAACTAATGGGAATCAACCATCCAATCTCACGTGTTTTCATCATGTT
>JBKCDO010000010.1:0-9929 GCA_046304755.1 Flavobacteriales bacterium | reverse complement strand
AGAAAATGAATCTTCAGGATTCACCGTTGAAAGTCCCGCCAACAAGCGGGACTTTCTTTTTTGCATGATTAGCTAACAAAAAAAGAGGCCGTCTTAATGACGGCCTCCACTTTTTCTCGCGATGCCTCAAATCAAAGCATTGGCATTTCCATCTGGTGCTTTTCAATGAGCTTGCGCAGGTTAATCAGCGCATAGCGCATTCTGCCCAAAGCTGTATTGATGCTAATGTCGAGTTGATCGGCAATTTCTTTAAAGCTCATATCATAGTACAGGCGCATCATGACGATTTCTCGCTGCTCCTCGGGCAACTGCTGCAGAAGCTGCTTAGTGTCGCGGCGAACTTCGTCCTTCACACGTGACTCCTCAGAGTTTTTCTCCTCGTTACTGATGTAATCAAACGGATTGTAGTCGTCGCGCTCGCGGGACATTGGCATCTTCTTGATGTTGCGGAAGTAATCGATGCACAGATTGTGAGCAATACGCATCACCCACGCACTGAACTTACCCTCTTCATTGTAGTTACCTTCCTTAAGTGCATGGATAGCACGAACAAACGTGTCCTGGAAGATGTCCTGGGCGGCGGCCCTATCGCGGACATACATCATGATTTTGCCATAAACGCGCGATTTGTAGCGCTTGAGCAATTCATTAAAAGCTGCTTCTTTTCCGTTGTGGTAAGCTTCTACCAACTGTCGGTCTGACATGAGTTGTACACGCATAATTCCTCCTCTTTTTTAGGTTCGTAATACTGAAGAACAAAGAGTAGAATTTTTCTATAGCGTATACTTTTTTTAGTTGGCTCGTGAACGTTAACGCTCACAAATTTTAGTTATTGTGGAATTGAAAAAATATTTCTCCCACAACACAAATATAGTCAATTCATTCAGCTTTTGCACAAGGAGCGAAAAAAAATTATTCGCACCGGCTGAAATCGAAAAGGATTCGAATGGTTTGTCCATCGCGCGGTCCTTCGATATAGGCCTGCAGCTCATTTTCGGATATGAACTCATACCCTATCTTCTTCGGAAAATCATGCGTGGCATTTCGAAACTCCAACTTATCGCCCGATTGTTTTCCCAGCGCAAAGGGAATAGCTTGGTCATTATTGGCCGAAGCAACTTTTGCAGAATAATTCCATACACCGTCGACCTTAGCAATTTCGAGTGATTCGAAGAACGTGGTATCACCCCCTTCAATAACATAGCCACGACCTTTATAGAGGTCCGGGGAAATTTGTTGCCATTCTTCAAACTGCAGAGCATTCTCGGTTTTAAAAATCCATTTCCCAATAAGGCGTTCAAAGTTGAATTCCTTTCCGCTTGTGCGCTGACCGCAACTCAAGAAGAGGCCGGCGATAATCAAACAATACAGAATCTTGAATCGATGCATGGTTGAGCGAAGATATCGCTACCCTTCGATATGTAACTCATGATATTCTCTGTAAGAACGAATTCATTGTTTACATGCAACTCAACCTACCTTTGTAGGGTCATTTACCAATAAGCAGTATTTTGACCACAATGACCCGCAAGATTCTTTTTCTTTTCAGTTTTCTTTTCGCTGCTCAACTATCCTCTCAAATAGTTGTCAATGAGTTCTGTGTGGCCAATTATTCCGACTGGGATCAGGGGGGAGATAATGAAGACTGGCTGGAGCTTTATAACACATCCGGAACAAACGTCAACATTGGTGGTTACTGGCTTAGCAACTCGATTGACAATCCTCAAAAATGGCAGATTCCCACCGGTACTACCATTAATGCCAACAGCCATTTGATCATTCTTCTCTCCGGCACCGGTGACTATGATCCCAATCAATTCGGCTATCTCAACACCAGTTTTCGCGTGACACAAACTAACGGAGAGGACGTCGTCTTTTCCAATGCAAGCGGAACCGTATTAGAGTCCTATGACATGGCCACCATCGGTGCATTTCAAGGAAACCATTCCTATGGCCGCGTAACTGACGGAAGTGCCAATTTTGCCATTTTCACCAATCCTACCCAAAACGCATCGAATGGCGGTGCGAATTACACGGGATACGCCTCCAAGCCTTTAATAAGCGAACAGGCCGGCTATAAGAGTGCGGCCATCAACGTAAGTATCACCGCAGGCGCCGGCGAAACGATTTACTACACGCTGGATGGAACGGAGCCAACGAATGGCTCGACGCCTTACACAGGCCCAATAGCCATCACTACTACCAATTGCCTGCGCGCCATTGCGTATTCTGCTGACGCAGCGATACTGCCAAGTTTTATTGAGACCAATACTTATTTCTTCGGAAACGATAACCATCAAGTCATGGTGGTGCATATTTCAGGCGCTTCCCTCTCCGATGGTGCCTGGTCCGGTAACGAATTCACCCACATCGAGTTTTTTACACCGGGCGGGAATTTTATTACCGAGGCCACCGGTGATAGCAACGAACACGGTAATGACTCAAACGCCTACCCACAACGCGGATTCGATTATGTCACGCGAGATGCCCTAGGTTACGCCAATGAAGTTCAGCATCCCGTATTTTCCTCCAGCGATCGTCAGGGGTATGAGCGCTTAATCTTCAAGGCAGCTGCCAACGACAACTATCCCAGTGCAGGTGGGGCTCATATTCGCGATTCATACGTGCATCGCTTAAGCGAAGTTGGTAATCTTCACCTGGATGAACGTAAGGTTGAATCCTGCATCGTTTACATCAATGGTCAGTACTGGGGTGTTTACGACGTACGTGAAAAAGTTGACGACACGGATTACACCAAATTCTATTACGACCAACCCGATGGTTTCGTGGATTTCATCAAAACATGGGGTGGTACCTGGAATGAATATGGAAGCAATGCCGATTGGAATACGCTGGTAGGGTTTATCACCACCAATAGTATGGCGGACCCTGCGAATTACAATTACGTGCTCACCCAGTACAACCACCTGAGTTTGATCGATTATTTCATTCTCAACGGCTATGTCGTGTGCACTGACTGGCTCAATTGGAATACCGCCTGGTGGCGCGGCCGCAATCCTAATGGCGACGCGCGCAGATGGCGTTACGCCTTGTGGGACAATGACGCCACCTTTGGCCATTACGTCAACTACACAGGAGTTCCCTCCACCGCCCCAACGGCAGATCCCTGTCAAATCGATGGTATGGGTGATGTCGGTGGCCAAGGACACATTCCCGTGCTCAACGCTCTCTTTGACAACGAGGAATTCTTTGCGGACTACATTCAGCGTTATGCAACGCTATCGAATACCATTTTCTCGTGTGATCGCATGATTGAAGTTCTCGACAGCATGATTGCCGTCATCGAACCTGAAATGCCACGACAATGCACCCGCTGGGGAGGTACAGTGGCTGAGTGGCAGAGTAATGTTCAAACCATGAGAGACTTCATATTGGCGCGCTGCAATGATGAGGTTGTCTCCGGTATTGAAGATTGCTATACTGTTGAGGCAGTGAACGTGACCATCGAAATCGACGGTGATGGTCAAATCGAAGTGGAAGGACTTGAACTCACCAATGCCACTACACCCTATACCGGAGTTTACTTCGCGAACCTCCCGCTCGACCTGTTTACGGCTTCTGATGGACTCACTTGCGGCAACTTCGCAGGATGGGAAATCACAGTGGGAACAGGCACTATCGATGATCCTAATTCAGATTCCACTACAGTTTCATTCTCCACCGATATTACGCTTGTAGCTCATTTCGTTGAGCCCACAGGCGGTCCCGTGAGTATTACCTATTCCACTGACCTGCAGGATGCCGGTGTAATCTCGGTCAACGGAAACGCTTTGTCAGCGCTACCTTCAGAGCAGAGCTATCCGCCGGGTACCCCGCTGACTGTTTCTATCACCGAGAATGAGTGGTTTGTTTTTGATCACTGGGAAACAAATGAAAGCGTAATTTCACCCGCAGACGACGTGTTGGAGATTACCCTCTCCCCTTGCATGGAAGACTCCTTGACGGCCATCTTTGAATACATCGAACATTTTACTGTCGACATTCAACCCGGAGAAAGCGGTGGAGGATTCGTACTCTTCAATGGCGATACACTTCCGACATCAGGAATCACGCTCGACTTGGAAGCAGCAAATGTTTACAGTCTGACGGCAGTTCCAAACGACCAATGGTCAACCTTCTCGCATTGGGAACTTGACGGCAATAGCATCACTCCCAATGACCTTTCCGCAACAGTCTTGTTAGAGCTGTTTGAAAATGGATCACTCACTGCGGTTTTCACCATAATCCCTCATCATTCCGTAACTGTTGTGGTTGAACCCGCAGAATCCGGATTGGTAACCTTCGAGGAAGAATATGTTTCCGGCAATAAATACCGTACGTCTAATCAACTGACGGTCGAGCTGCAAGGCGATAAACCCTTGCTGTTTGAGGCTATACCTAATCAGTTCATTGATTTCGGAGAATGGACGACATCGCAAACCGCTGTTGGCGGTATTCCAACCAACGATATGGTAAGATTTACGTTCACTTCTTCTGACACTATTGTTGCGCACTTCAAGCCTCAGCCATTCGCTGTTTATGTGCCCAATAGTTTTAGCCCTAACGGTGATGGTCTTAATGATGTGTTTCAAATTGTCGGAAATGCACTGGATGTTGACCTTTTTGAGTTAACCATTTTCGACCGATGGGGACAACAGGTCTTTTATTCCACAGACCCCAAAGAAGCTTGGCTGGGAGAGTTCAATGATGGCCAATATTATGTGGGAACTTCCTATTATCAATATCGACTGAAAGTGAAGTCAGTCTTCGATGTTGAGGCCAAAGAGCTTACCGGCGCTATTCAAATTATTCGCTGATTTGCGCCGGCTTTTTCAAAGTAGCATGCAATCCCCACGTGCATTGTTGATAAAGTAATGTAAATTCTTGATATACGCCGCCCTCGACTTCTAACTTTGACCATGGGTGTGCGTATCAAAATGGTGTACATTTATTTACGAAACCCCCTAGAATGAACTTATGAGTATGGAAGCAAAATTCTCTCCTCAAGTGAGAGACGTTATTCAGTACAGCCGTGAAGAGGCATTGCGTTTAGGTCACAATTACATTGGGGTTGAGCACCTCTTGCTTGGTCTTATTCGTGAAGGAGAAAGTCTGGCTGTCAAAATGCTGATTAATCTGGACGTTGACCTGAGCCGCTTGCGTAAAATGATTGAAGGCTCAATTAAAAACTCCACAACACTTGCCTCCAACTTCAATGCGCCGGGACAAATCCCCTTGGTGAAACAAGCTGAACGAATTTTAAAAATCACATACCTCGAGGCAAAGGCCTACAAAGCAGCCCTCGTTGGAACCGAACATCTATTACTATCTATCATGAAGGATCTGGACAACGTAGCCACCAAGCAACTGCTTGCACTTGGCGTAGACTATCAGGCCGTGAAAGACGAGCTTGAAAACATCGGTGGCGGAGTTTCGAAAGAAGACTTGCCAAAATCAGAAATGCCCGGTGCATCGGACGAAGACGATGATGACCGCGGTATGTCGGGCAGCATTCAAAAGAAGCCCGGCGACAGCAAAAGCAAAACGCCTGTTCTGGACAATTTTGGTCGTGACCTGACCAAGATGGCAGAGGATGGAAAACTCGACCCAATCGTAGGTCGTGAAAAGGAAATTGAGCGCGTTTCGCAAATCCTTTCTCGTCGTAAGAAAAACAACCCGATTCTCATCGGTGAACCCGGTGTAGGTAAATCGGCTATCGCTGAAGGTCTCGCCCTTCGCATCATTCAGAAGAAAGTATCTCGCGTGCTGTTTGGCAAGCGCATCGTAACGCTTGACATCGCTTCTTTGGTTGCCGGCACTAAGTACCGCGGTCAATTCGAAGAACGTATGAAGGCCGTGATGAATGAATTGGAAAAATCGCCGGATGTGATTTTATTCATTGATGAAATCCACACCATTGTTGGTGCCGGCGGCGCAAGCGGCTCACTTGATGCTAGCAATATGTTCAAGCCTGCCTTGGCGCGCGGCGAAATCCAATGCATCGGCGCAACAACACTCGATGAATATCGTCAGTACATCGAGAAGGACGGCGCGCTCGAACGTCGCTTCCAGAAAGTAGTTGTTGACCCAACAACTATCGATGAATCCATCCAGATTCTGAATAACATCAAAGACAAATACGAAGAGCATCACAGTGTTACCTACACACCGGAAGCAATCGAATCGTGTGTGAAGCTAACCGCTCGCTATATCACCGATCGTCATTTGCCGGACAAAGCAATCGATGCATTGGATGAAGTGGGATCACGGGTGCACCTCAACAACATCAATGTGCCTAAAGAAGTGATCGACATCGAAAAGGCGATTGAAGAAGTGAAGGAAGACAAAAATCGCGTGGTTCGCAGTCAGAAATATGAAGAGGCTGCCAAATTGCGCGACCGTGAAAAACAATTGCAAGAAAAGCTAGAGGCTGCCAAGAAAAAGTGGGAAGAAGATACCAAGACACATCGTGTAACGGTAACCGAAACCCATGTAGAGGAAGTAGTAGCCATGATGACCGGTATTCCGGTGACACGTGTAGCTGAAAAAGAAAGCGGCCGTTTGGCTAAGATGGATAAAGAGCTGGAAGGAACTGTCATTGGACAAGATGATGCGATCAAGAAAGTCGTGAAGGCTATCAAGCGCAATCGTGCAGGATTGAAAGATCCGAACCGCCCTATTGGTTCATTCATTTTCCTCGGGCCTACCGGTGTAGGTAAAACACAATTGGCAAAAGAACTGGCCAAATATCTCTTCGACACAGAAGATGCGCTTATCCGCATCGATATGAGCGAATACATGGAAAAATTTGCCGTATCACGCTTAATTGGAGCGCCTCCCGGATATATCGGTTACGAAGAAGGCGGACAGCTGACGGAGAAAGTTCGTCGTCGCCCCTACTCTATCGTATTGCTTGATGAAATTGAAAAGGCCCATCCTGATGTATTCAACCTGATGCTTCAGTGTCTTGATGACGGTCAAATGACCGATAGCCTGGGTCGCAAAATCGACTTCAAGAATACCATTATCATCATGACCAGTAACATCGGTGCACGTCAATTGCAGGACTTCGGCACAGGCGTCGGATTTGGCACTGCGGCGAAAGCGGCACAAGAAGAACAGGAGAAAAAAGGTGTGATTGAAAACGCCCTCAAGAAAGCGTTCGCTCCTGACTTCATCAACCGTATTGACGACCTCATCATCTTCAATGCACTGAAGAAAGAAGACATCCACCAGATCATCGATATTGAGTTGAACAAACTCTTCCACCGCGTGACTTCGCTGGGTTACACCATCAAGCTTACCGATGTGGCAAAAGACTATATCGCTGATAAGGGCTATGATGAGAAATTCGGTGCACGTCCATTACGTCGTGCTATTCAGAAATACCTTGAAGATCCCATCGCCGAGGAAATCATTACTGCTCATCTGAAGTCCGGCGATACACTGCTGGTCGATTATGATAGCAAAGCCGATCGCATGACCATGAAAGTTGAGAAAGCGAAAGGCACTAAAGAGAGTAAGGCGAAAGGAAGCCAGGAAGCTTCGTCTGAGGGGTAGGATTGTAGGATTGTAGGATTATAGAAATATAGGGGAACTTCGGTTCCCCTTTTTCTTATCTAATCAGGCTCGCATTAAAGTTCTGGGCTGTGCCTCTCTAGCATCCTCTCTTCTTGCAGAAAATCAAAAAAATTCAAGAAAGAGAAGGAGAAACAGAATGAGAATGAGGGCTCAACAATCCTACAATCCTACAATCCTACAATCCTACAATCCTACAATCCTACAATCCTGCAATCCTGCAATCCTACAATCCTCATCACACATTAAATCGGAAGTGCATCACATCACCATCCGACACCACATATTCTTTTCCTTCAACACCAAGCTTTCCGGCTTCCTTCACAGCAGCTTCGGTTTTGTAATGGATGTAATCGTTGTATTTGATGACTTCGGCTCGGATAAAGCCCTTTTCAAAATCCGTGTGAATAACACCGGCAGCTTTAGGTGCGGTATCTCCCTTGTGAATGGTCCAAGCGCGGACTTCTTTTACACCTGCCGTGAAATAGGTTTGAAGATTCAACAACTTATAGGCAGCACGAATCAGCTTGGCAACACCGGGCTCTTCTAGTCCAAGATCACTGAGGAAGATTTGACGTTCTTCAAACGTTTCCAATTCAGCAATGTCCGCTTCAATAGCAGCACCCAGGACAATGATCTCAGCGTTCTCATCTTTTACCGCAACGCGCACACTCTCAACGTGTGCATTTCCCTTAACCACCGAAGATTCCTCTACGTTGCATACATACAACACGGGCTTACTGGTCAGTAGTTGTAAATCGACGAGCAACTTTGCTTCTTCATCATTGGCAGGTGTTACCGTGCGCGCACTCTTTCCTTGCTCGAGCGCTTCTTTAATGCGCGTCATATAGTCGAAATCGCGCTTGGCATCTTTATCGCCACTCTTGGCGGCACGCATCACTTTGGCTATGCGACCTTCGATGGACTCCAGATCCTTTAACTGAAGTTCTATGTCGATAATCTCTTTATCGCGAACGGGATTCACGCTGCCATCAACGTGCACCACATTTCCGTCTTCAAAACAACGCAACACGTGAATGATGGCATCGGTCTCGCGAATGTTGGCCAGGAACTTATTGCCAAGACCTTCGCCTTTGCTTGCTCCTTTTACCAATCCTGCGATATCCACAATCTCAATCGTTGTAGGCACAATGCGCTCGGGATTGACTATTTCTGCAAGTTTCGTCAAGCGCTCATCAGGTACCGTGATGGTTCCCACATTCGGTTCAATGGTGCAGAACGGAAAATTAGCCGCCTGCGCTTTAGCGTTCGACAAGCAGTTAAACAAAGTTGACTTGCCCACATTAGGCAGACCTACGATACCACATTTCAATGACATAACAGTGTGTTTTTGCGGCCGCGAAAATACGACATCCCACTTTTTCACATTCAGTCAACACGAAACAAAGGAGGCGCAGGCCGGCAATACTTTCGCGGCATAATCCCAACAGTTATGTCTATCCAAGAACTCGAATCAACCGCATCTCAAGTGAGACGCGACATTGTGCGCATGGTTCATGCGGTAAACAGCGGACATCCCGGTGGCTCTCTGGGCTGCACAGACTACTTCGTTGCGCTGTATTTCGAGGCACTTCGTCATAAACCGCAAAGTTGGTCGATGGATGGCATTGGGGAAGACCTATTCTTCCTGAGCAATGGCCACATTTCACCTGTTTGGTATAGTGTTCTGGCGCGCTCCGGATATTTTCCCGTAAACGAACTCAGCACATTTCGCAAACTGAACTCGCGCCTTCAGGGACACCCTACAACCCACGAAGGATTGCCTGGAGTGCGCATGGCTAGCGGTTCGTTGGGACAAGGGTTGTCAGCAGCCATTGGCGCAGCTCAGGCCAAAAAGCTCAATGGAGATAATCATTTGGTCTACTCGCTTCACGGCGATGGTGAATTACAAGAAGGACAAATCTGGGAAGCGGCCATGTATGCGGCTCATCATCGCGTAGATAATTTGATCTCTACCATAGATGTCAACGGCCAGCAGATTGATGGTCCAACCGAAAAAGTCATGAGCCTGGGTAACCTGCGCAGTAAATGGGAAGCATTCGGATGGATTGTATTAGAGATGAATGGTAACGCCATGTCTTCGCTACTGGATACATTTAAAGAAGCACAGAAACAATCAGGTCAAGGTAAGCCCGTGATGATTCTCATGACTACGGCCATGGGCAAAGGAGTTGACTTCATGGAAGGAACGCATAAATGGCATGGCGTAGCTCCAAACGATAGCGAGCTCGCCAATGCATTATCACAATTGACTGAAACAATTGGTGACTATTAAAAACACTTAAACTCTTAAAAGGACATGCTCGATTTTACGATACAAGGTTCCAACG
>JBKCDO010000009.1:0-3326 GCA_046304755.1 Flavobacteriales bacterium | reverse complement strand
TTCACCTTCCGCGCTGCTAACACAGCGAAGACTTCAGTTGAAATCTATGACCTCACCGGTAAGAAAGTTGCCGATGTATTCGTAGGTTCTGTTGAAGCTGGTAACGAATACCGTGTTGACTTCAACGTAAGCAACCTGGCTACAGGCGTGTACACTTACCGCTTGACCAATGGTTCTGAAGTGAAGATCGAGCGTTTGATCATCAGCAAGTAATCCTTGCCGATGAGCCAATGAGCTCTTCGATATAAAAAAGCCCCCTCGGTTTGCCGAGGGGGCTTTTTTTTTGGTGAAAGGGTGAAATGGTGAATAGTGAATAGTGAATAGGGGCGCCCACGGTGGGGCGCCCGTGCGGCGGAATTTTCGCATGAGAAATGGGCGCTCCTTTTTAAAGGGCCAGGCCAAGGCGTGTGCCTTCGTCGATGGCGCGGTAGGCGTTGAGTTCATCGGCGTGCGAGGCGCCGCCAATGACGTGGGTGGGAATGCCCAAGCTTTTCAATTCGTGATAGAGTTCTTGATTCGACTCTTGCCCTGCGCAGACAATCACCTGATCCACTGCGAGGGTTCGGGGTTGACCCTTCACACGAATATCGATACCTCCGTCATGAATTCGGTCGTAATGGACTTCATCGATAACCTGCACCCCTGCTTGTTTCAATTCGGCACGATGAATCCAGGCCGTTGTTTTTCCCAGTCGATGACCGACCTTTTCTTTGCCGCGGTGTAACATATAGATTGTGCGAGTTGAACCATTTGGCTTCGTTTTGTTTGAAGGCAATAGCCCTCCGCGATCTTTAAAGTCCGTATCGATTCCCCAGCGATGGGTGAAAGCGCGAATGGACTCCTCTTCACTACCCTTTAACACAAACATGGCGGTATCGATGCCTATGCCACCGGTTCCGATGATGGCCACACGCTGTTGAGGTTTCACACGTCCCTCCAAGATGGATTTGTAGTCGGTGACCATTGGATGATTGATGCCTTCAATCTCAATTGACCTTGGCCGTGAACCCGTGGCAACAACAAGTGCGTCGAAGCCAGGGGCAGCCAGAACATTGAAGGATTGTGACAATCGAACTTCGACTCTCCACTGAGCGAGTTCATTGCTGAAATACCTCAGCGTCTCTTTGAATTCTTGTTTCCCTGATACACGCGCTGCCAAATTCAGCTGGCCGCCGAGTTGCTGCGCAGACTCGAACAATACGACACGGTGTCCGCGTTTGGCCAATGTGATTGCAGCAGCACAACCTGCAGGACCGCTGCCAATGACCGCAATCTGTTTGATCACCGATGCCGGTGAAAGTCGCAATTCTGTTTCGCGGCATGCAAACGGATTGACTAAGCACGTTGCTGTTTTGCGGGTAAAAATGAAATCCAGACAAGCCTGATTGCAGGCAATGCAGGTATTGATATGGGCAGATTTATTTTCCGCTGCCTTGTGCATGAAATCGGGATCCGCCAAAAACGGACGTGCCATGGATACCATGTCGGCATGACCTTGTTGCAAAATGTCTTCTGCTAACTCCGGCGTGTTGATGCGATTCGTTGCTACCAAAGGGATTCTCAGTTTGCCCATCAGTCGAGCGGTCACCCAAGTAAATGCTCCACGCGGTACCATCTGCGCAATCGTCGGAATGCGCGACTCGTGCCAGCCAATTCCGGTATTGATGATCGTAGCTCCTGCTTCTTCAATACGTTTGGCAAGCAACTCGATTTCAGACCAGGATTGTCCTTCCTCTACCAAATCGAGCATCGACAAGCGATAAACGATGATGAACTCACGTCCGACGGCACTTCTGATACCGCTCACAATCGATGTTGCAAAACGAGCGCTATTATCGAAACTCCTCCCCCATTTATCGCGGCGCTGATTGGTGCGCTTGGATAAAAACTGATTGATGAGGTAGCCTTCGCTTCCCATGACCTCTACGCCATCATATCCTGCCTCCTGCGCCAATTTTGCGGCACGCACAAAGCGACGAATGGTATTCGACACCGACCAAAAAGGCATCGTCCATGGCGTAAACCGATTGATGGGAGCCTTTATAGAAGAAGGTGCCAATGCAAGTGGATGATGTGCATAGCGTCCGGCATGCAGAATTTGCATGCAGATTTTACCACCCTCGGCATGCACTGCATCCGTGATTTTTCGGTGCTCTTTGACCTGTCGCGACTTAGAGAGTTCGGCAGAATTTGGTGCTAGTCGTCCATAGAAATCCGGAGAAATCCCACCGGTAATGATGAGCCCTACTCCGCCTCTGGCGCGGGCACTGTAAAAGGCCGCTAATTTTTCAAACCCATCCTTTTCCTCCTCCAACCCGGTATGCATGGAACCCATGATTGCCCGGTTTTTTAACGTAGTGAAGCCCAAGTCTATGGGCGATAATAATTTGTCGAAAGGCATGTGCGAAAAGTAAGCCTGTTGATGTGAAAAGGAAATAGCGAAAATTAGCGATGGTGAAAGGGTGAAAGGGTGAAGTTGTGAGATAGTGTGGCGTAGGCGTCTCCTATTTCACCCTTTCACCACTTCACCATTTCACCAATATGCCACTTCGTGTACAAGATACACTTTCCCTATTTTCGCTGCCGCTTAATATTGCAGTATGATCCAATACCTTACTACACATCCGTGGAAAATTGTTGAAGAGGGATTTCAGCCGAAACATCATCGCTCATCGGAAAGTATATTTTCGATTGGCAACGGACGTTTCGGTCAACGAGCGAATCATGAAGAAACCTACACCGGCCCTACGTTACAAGGAAGCTACGTGGCCGGTATATACTATCCGGATAAAACGCGTGTGGGTTGGTGGAAAAACGGTTACCCGGAGTATTTCGCCAAGGTGCTCAATAGTATCAATTGGATTGGGATTCGCGTGTGGATTGATGGCGAAGAACTCGACCTGGCGGTGTGCAGCACGACAAACTTCCGTCGTGAACTGGACATGCAGAAAGGCTTGCTCATACGTTCGTTTGATGTAACCACCATTTCGGGCAAACAGGCCCGTGTTGAGTCTATTCGTTTTTGCTCTATGGCCGATGATGAAACAGCGGTTATTAGATACAGTGTAACGCCACTCAACTTCGACGGCACTATTCGCTTCACGCCCTATCTCGATGGTGACGTGCATAACCACGACAGCAACTACGACGAGAAGTTTTGGGAACCTATTCATTCTTCCTCTTCTGAAGGAAACGGAACAGTCATTACACGCACCAAGAAAACAGGATTTGAACTGGCGGCGTCGATGCAACTTGATGTATTGATTGATGGCGCTTCCGCATCCGTTTCATTTGCTGAATTCAATCGGGATTTTTATGCAGAAAAC
>JBKCDO010000008.1:0-1762 GCA_046304755.1 Flavobacteriales bacterium | reverse complement strand
CTGTATATCCACTTATTACCGCCACCATTAGTCCCGCACAACCGCAGGTTTGCCCGGGTGAAAACGCTGTCTTCCTGTTGACCGGACCTGCCAATGGTGAGATAACGCTCAGCTATTCCGGGCAGACGTTTAGTGTTGCGCTCAATGCAGCCGGCAATGGCGTTTTTGAGATTTATTCACTCAACACAACCGTAACGGTGGATTTGGTGCTCATTAGCGATGGTCTTTGCTCCAACCAAGTTTCCGGATCTTCCTCAGTCAACTTAATCACCGATGGATCGTGTAACGGCCAAAGTGGTTGCACTGATCCAAGTGCCTGCAACTTCAGCACCACTGCCATTGTTGACGATTTCTCGTGTGTCTATCCCGGTTGTACCGATGCATCTTCTTGCAACTTTGATGCTACGGCTGGATGTGATGATGGTTCCTGCGTATTCCCGGGCTGTACTTTCCCAGGTGCCTGCAACTACGATGCAAATGCAGCATGTGACGACGGCTCTTGCTCGTTCCCTGGCTGTACCGATATCACTGCGTGCAACTATGATGCGACTGCAGGATGCGATAATGGTGCCTGCGTATTCGCCGGTTGCACCGATGTCTTTGCTTGTAACTATAATCCTTCAGCGGGCTGTGATGATGGCTCATGTATTCTACCCGATGGTTGCACCAACGCTTCAGCTTGTAACTTTGACTTTACCGCTCTATGCGACAATGGCTCTTGCGTGTATCCGGGTTGCACTGACCCAACTGCTTTGAACTACAATAGCAACGCCGGTTGTGATGATGGTTCATGCGCCTACAGTGGTGTTCCGGGTTGTACAGATGTCACAGCTTGTAATTTCAATGCAAGTGCTACCGTAAACGATTTGTCATGTGTCTATGCGGGTTGCACGGATTCGAGTGCGTGTAACTATAATTCAAACGCAGGTTGTGAAGATTTCTCGTGCTTATTCCCTGGCTGCACCGATCCGACATCGTGCAACTTCGACACGAATGCCGGTTGCGATAATGGCTCGTGTATTTATCCCGGATGCACAGACGTCACCTCTTGCACTTATGATGCTTCAGCGGGATGCGACGATAGTTCATGCTTGTACAGTGGATGTACCTCTCCTAGCGCGTGCAACTATGATGCGACTGCAGGATGTGATAATGGTGCCTGCGTATTCGCCGGTTGCACCAATGTCTTTGCTTGTAACTATAATCCTTCAGCGGGCTGTGATGATGGCTCATGTATTCTGCCCGATGGTTGCACCAACGCTTCAGCTTGTAACTTTGACTTTACCGCTCTATGCGACAATGGCTCCTGCGTATTCCCAGGTTGTACCGACCCAACGGCGTTGAACTACAACATCAACGCCGGTTGTGATGATGGTTCATGCGCCTACAGTGGTGTTCCGGGTTGTACAGATGTCACAGCTTGTAATTTCAATGCAAGCGCTACCGTAAACGATTTGTCTTGCGTGTATCCCGGTTGCACGGATGCTACTGCTTGCAACTACGATGCAACTGCGGGCTGTGAAGATTTCTCGTGTGTGTTCGCCGGTTGTATTGATCCATCGGCCTGCAACTACGATGCTGCGGCTGGCTGTGATAATGGCTCTTGCTTCTATCCCGGTTGTACCGATGCTTCTTCTTGTAACTACGATTTCACAGCAGGTTGTGATGATGGCTCTTGCCTATACAGCGGCTGCGTCTTCCCGAGCGCTTGCAACTATGATCCAACAGCAGGCTGCGATGACGGTTCATGCGTGTTTGCAGG
>JBKCDO010000007.1:0-8065 GCA_046304755.1 Flavobacteriales bacterium | reverse complement strand
CACCACCGGCGTATGCGTTGGCTTGCGCCCAGTCGGTGGTGGTGCCGCTGAGGCCGTCTTCGGTGATGACCATCGCAATGCGGTAGTCGCCGCTTACCGATTCCTGGAAGGTAGTCGATGCGCTGATGCTAAGTGTTTGCGTTCCGGCATCGAATTGCGCACCGTTTTCGATGAGGGCTTTTGGAGCAACTTGGATGCGCTCGAGGAAAGGAATTTCGAACTGCGAAGGATCGTACTCAGGGCCGCGATCGACCAAGCCGCTTGGGTATCCGCTGATGAGCGTGCCCATGGCGCTATCGTAAGGGTCGAAGGTCATCGGATCTGCATTGTGTACGGCGATGCCGATGTAATATCCTTCGTAGCGATTACCCAGTTCATCCATGAAAACGGTTCCGCGCACGCACCATGGACACCAGGTGCCGGTGCCTTCCTCGGCTACGACCATTTTACCCGGAGCGGGTACGATGGGGTCAACATTCAGGGTCTTAACATCATCTGCGGTGTCGTCGTCGAGCTGAAATCCGTTCACATTGCTAATGGTGGCCACAGCGTCGTTTTGCCCGGCTGCCAGGGTGAAGGTTTCGGTGAAATTGACCGTATAAAATGCCAATGAAGCGATGTTCACACCGGTGACGTTTTGTGTCATCGATGCACCATTGTAGGTCAATTCCAAATCGAACGAGTTGATGGCTTGTGCGCCAAGGTTACGGATGGTGACCGTCGGTGTAACCTGCTGGCCGGACAGACCTGAACCCATGTTGTTGATGGAAATGGCCGCGCCATTGTTGGCGCTCAGTGTGTAAGGTTCGAAGGAATAGGATACATCATCTACATAGAATTGATGACCTTGCAACGGATAAATATCCATGCTGGCAATCTGTGTAGCGGCATTCGCGTAAGTTCCTTGGCTGATGTCATTGATGAGAATCTCCCACGTGTTTGTGCTCATGTCGTTGTGCATGCTCAGCTTAAACCACTCACTTTCGGGATAACTACATTCCAATAGCAAAGAACCACCCGAGGTGAACTGTGCAGCGCCGGAAGTGAAATACACATCGGCCGCCCAGGATGTACCGATGTTTCCGGTTTCCTGAAGGTTGAAATAGGCACCACCCGAATTGATATACATCCACATGTCGAGGTTGAATTGACCGGTGTTCAGTTCGCCGGGGAAGGGCAAAACCACGTCAGCAGGACCACCTGATGCCGAGGTGGAAGCGAAATAGACGGATTGAGTGCCGCTGTGCGCGTTGTTGTTGGTGACAGCAACATCGTCGGCGCCACCATTGGCGCTTGTCCAAGTTTCCCACGTGCTGCTGCTTGCTGCAAGCATGTCACCCGGTGAATAGGATTCAAAATCATCTGAGAAGGTCTGGGCCTGCAGCGAAGCGAAGGCTAGTAATGCAGTGATCAGAAGTAAGGGTTTGGTCATAGGGTTAATTATTTCGGGCAAATTAGTAAACTTAGCGGCAGTGTGGTGGTGGAATTTTGGGTGGGGAGGAATCCTGAAGGGCTTTCAATGAAGCCAAGAAGGGCGCTAACATTTCTAAGCACTGAGATTTTTCAGCCCATGCTCATTACTCTCTGAAAGTGCTAACTTGCGGCACCAAATTCAACGAGTATGAGCAATAGCAATTGGCCTTTGTGGGAGATTTTTATTCGCAGTAAAAATGGACTGGCACACAAGCATGCCGGCAGCCTGCATGCCGCTGATGCCAAGATGGCCATCGAAAATGCACGCGATGTGTACACCCGCCGAATGGAGGGTGTGAGTATCTGGGTGGTTCGCAGTTCGGATATCGTTGCCTCTGCTCCAGCCGATAAAGACTTTTTGTTCGATCCCGCCAACGACAAGGTGTATCGCCATCCGACGTTTTATGATATTCCTCCGGAAGTCGGACACATGTGATGCCCGCTTTGAACCTTCTTCAGTAGAAATTTGTTACCACTTGTGATGACGACACTCCAACAATTCAATTATACTATTCGCCTTGCCGACGATGCACTTATTTTGGGGCAACGCCTGAGCGAATGGTGCGGACACGGTCCTGTTTTAGAGGAAGATATTGCGCTGGCCAATATAGCATTGGACTACGTCGGTCAGGCAACGAATCTCTACAAGCACGCCTCGCAGCTTGATGCGGCAAAACGCGATGAGGATACGTTGGCCTTGACGCGCATGGAGAGTGAATATAATAATCTGCTGATGCTCGAATTGCCCAATGGAGATTATGCGTTCACGATTGCGCGACAGTATTATTATACTTCGTTTTATTTGCTTTTTCTGGATAAATTAAAATCAAGCAACGATACATTCCTGAGTGGTTTTGCTGAAAAGTCGATCAAGGAACTGCGCTATCACGTGCAACATGCTTCCGACTGGATTCGGCGCATGGGGGATGGCACAGCGGAAAGTCATCGCAGAATTCAAGAGGCAGTCAATCAACTTTGGCCTTACGTGGGCGAAATGTTTTTGATGGATTCACTTGAAACGGAACTGGCGAAAACGGAGTATGCGGTGGATCGCTCCGTGATGGTCGATGAATGGAAGAGACAGTGCAGCGCATTGTTCGAAGAGGCAACACTCTTGTTGCCAACAGAAGCCTGGCATCACAAGGGCGGTCGTGATGGTCGTCACACGGAGCACATGGGTTATCTATTGGCCGAAATGCAATACCTGCAACGCGCGTATCCCGGAGCAAAATGGTAAGCACCGACCGCATATGGTCTATTCTCGCTGAAGTCAGCGATCCGGAAATTCCGGTTTTAAACGTGGTGGAAATGGGCATTGTGCGCGAAGTTCTAATCCACGACGAACAGGTTGAGGTCACAATTACACCCACTTACAGCGGCTGTCCTGCAATGAAAACCATTGAGACGGACATCGCTGAGGTCCTCGAAGAATACGGCATTCCCAACTATACAATTAGCACAGTGCTCTCGCCTGCGTGGACGACCGACTGGATGACCGATGAGGCACGTGAGAAATTGCGCGCGGAAGGAATTGCTCCACCGCAAAAGGGGAGCGCCGATAAGGCTCTCTTAATGGGTCGTATCCGTGATGTGAAGTGTCCGCGCTGCAGCTCCACTGATACGCGCATGATCTCCCAGTTTGGTTCCACCGCATGCAAGGCCCTCTATCAATGCGCTTCATGCGCAGAGCCTTTCGATTATTTCAAGTGCATCTAACGCAAAAAAGCCCCGAAGGGCTTTTGTTGCAAGTTAGGTTTATTGTTGTTGAAGTCAGGTTCTAGTGTTGCACCATCAAGGGGATGATGGGTGTTGCGTTTGTGCCTTGAATTTTCACGAAGTAACAACCTGCAGGCAAGGTCTCTGTCGAGAAGCGTACTTGATTGTACCCTGAGAAGCTATCCACTTGCTGACCGGAAACACTCATCAAAGTGGCTTGGAAGAAGTTGTTGTCCGGGCTTTGAATTACGAAGAAGTTCTCAGCAGGATTCGGATATACACTGAAGGTTGTTGCCTCAATGGTTTCAATGCTTGTGATTTCACATGGATCAACGAAGATGATCTGATTGGCCACGTTCACACAACCATAGTTATCCACGTAAGTGTAGGTAATGTTCTGACCGCCGGTTCCCGGAAGAGCAGGGTAGAATACATCATCCATCACACCATCTCCCTGGAAAGTACCACCGAGAGGCTCACCAATCAATTGGATAGGCGCATCAAACGTGCATACGCTATCGTCGGCTACGAAGATGACTGTTGGGAAGAAGAGAACCTCGATAGTGGCCGAAGATGAAGAGCCTTCGCAACCGTTCTTGTCCATGATAATGTACTGCAATTCGTGTATACCACCTCCTGCAAGTGCCGGATCGAATGAGTTTCCGATGATACCTTCGCCTTGGAAGAAGCCGCCCTCAGGAAGACCAAGCAGGCTTACCGGAGTTCCTGAAATACACACTGAGTTTTGTGCTACGGTCATGGACGCTTCAGGTAATTCAATGAACTCGATTTCTTGTGAAGCAGTGCCAATGCAGCCATTGGGTGATTCAGCTGACACAGTGTAGACGCGAGCGGTATCGGTTACGATATAATCGCCTTCAGTATCATATTCGTCGTTCCAGGTCAACATCGCCTCAGTTTCGCAATGAGCAATGAGTTCAGCACTGCCTTCGCCGCAGAATACCGTTGGACCTAGCGGTTCGATGGTCACTTCCGGAACTTCCAGGGTTGTAATTTGAATACGGTTTGACATTCCCCAGCAGCCTTCAATGTTATATCCTTTCACCCAGGCCATGGTTGTTGTATCCACATGCGTGAGGAGCACGGTGTCTTCGTTCATCCACACGTAGTGATCCGCGCCGCAAGCAGTCATCAGCGATGAACCACCATAGCAGAATGTCGTGTCATCGATGGTGTGAATGACCACATCCGGGTTGTTACAGTCGCTCAATCGAGCCATGAATGCATCGGTTCCTCCGTAATTCACTTCCTCACCAAATGCAGCTGAGTTGCTGAATCCCGCAATCATCACTTTACCGTAACGGTCGCTCGACATACGGCCGAACCAATCGTGTGATTCACCGCCCATGTAAGACATCCACTGCATTTCACCCAGCGTGTTCCACTTCGAGATGAACATGTCGATGCCGCCGGAGTAGTTTTCCTGGAAGGCATCCAATACAGGAAGGTTGTTGCTTTCAGTGGTTCCACCAACATAGATGTTACCGAAAAGGTCTGTGTGTACTTCTTTCACGCTTTCAGCGCCGGCTCCGGTGACGAATTGTGACCAAAGCAAGGTGCCCTGTGGAGTGAAGCTCATGACCATTGCGTCGTTGTTGTTTGGAGAAAGTACATCCGAGTTGTCTAGGAAGGCGATTGGACCAGAGTTCGTGTTACCACCGACAATCACGTTACCGGCAGTGTCTACTGCGATGGTGTTGAACATGTCAGCACCTGCTCCGCCAATGTATTCTACCCAGTTTACTTGAAGTTCGTCGTTCAAACAGCTAACGAAAGCATCTGATACACCACCGAAGTAAGGCATAGTAGCCATGCTGCTGAACAACTCGGTGCCGGCAGTATTTCCGCAGATGCACAAATTGCCTTCGTTATCGAATACTAAATCTTTAATGTCGTCGCTACCGGCACCACCGATATAGGTAAACTTGAAGAATTCACCTTGTGCCGAGATTTTCGCCAGGAAGCCATCTGATGTTCCGCCGCCGTAAGCTGGCTGTAATTGGGATGCATAAGGAACAACTTCAGAACTTGTTTTACCGGCAATCATGATATTGCCAAAGGCATCCAACGCCAAGTCTTGCGCGTAGTCGTCGCCTGTACCGCCGATATAGATCGTCCAAACCAATTCACCGTCTTTGGTGAATTTGGAGCAGAAACCGTCGCGGTTACCGCCGGCGTAGCTGCTCATCACAGGACCGAAACTCATATCGGTAGAGGAGGTGTAGCCAATGACGATTACGTGATCGTCTGCTGTTGGAGCAACTGCAGTGCAGAAATCGTTGCCGTTTCCGCCAACGAATGCTGTCCACAGCTCCTGGCCGTAAATATTATACTTTGTGATGTAACCGTCGAAGTTACCACCTTTGTAGCCATTGATGATGTTGGTGATTCCGTTTACGTTGGAACCGGTGACATGTCCTACCGTGTAGGTATTGCCGTGAAATTCACAAGCAATGCCTTCGGCTTTGTCTGTGCCTGCCGAACCAATTTGTGACGACCACTGCAGATGGTGGGTATCTACAATCGGAATAACCTGTGCTTGCATAGTTAACTGAGCAGCGAGTAAGAGTGCTACGAACATACCGTTAATAATCAGTAGCGTTCTTTTAGGGTTGAAGGTTTTCATTTGAATACGTGTTTTAAGTTGTTTTTGAATGTCTTGTTGGATCAAGTTTTTGCTTTCAACACCCTTTTGTACTGCTGCAGGTTCTAAAAGGTTACATTTTGGATGAAAGACCTGGCGGAAGCGTGCCCTTAGGCCAGGAGAGGTCTAGTTGCCAGCGAGCCTCAGCGGCACTGGACGCACTGCAGTGCGTCTTGTCGAGCAGATAGGCTCAGCGGCACCGGACGCACTGCAGTGCGTCCTTACCCCGAGGAAAGGCGGAGGCCTGCTTTTCCGCACTGACAGTTTTTTTTTGGCGGGGGTGTGTCATCGCAAGAAAATTCGATTACATTTGCCGCCGCTTTAGCGAGGTGCCATAGCTCAGTTGGTAGAGCAAAGGACTGAAAATCCTTGTGTCCCCGGTTCGATTCCTGGTGGCACCACAAATAGCGAGATCTTCCGGTCTCGCTTTTTTTATGGTCATATTTGCCGCGTGAAAATTACCAAACCCACCGTTGTTGCCACGGAAAAGGCGCTGTGCAAAGCTCTTGTTAAATCACTGGCAGGCCGCAGGTATGTGCTACTTACGGATGAACAGGTGACGGCGAATTGTTTGCCGCTGTTAAGTGATTTTTTGGCAGCGCATCAGCCGTTGGATATCGTTGAGGTAGAACCCGGTGAAGTTTCCAAAGCAGGGGAGGTAGCCATTCACTTATGGTCGCATTTTTTGGAGCTGAGCGTCAACAAGAACGACGTGCTGATCTGTTTGGGTGGAGGATCCATTTGCGATTTGGGAGGATTTGTGGCGGCAACTTATAAGCGAGGCATTCCTGTGATTTTTGTGCCCACGACATTGCTGGCCATGACCGATGCTGCCATTGGCGGAAAGAATGGGATTGATGTCGATGGAGTCAAAAATGCGGTTGGTCTGATTCGCATGCCTGAGCGCATTTTGGTTTATCCAGGGTTTTGCGCAACATTGAGCGAGGTTGAGTTTATGTCGGGTTATGCCGAGGTTGTCAAGCACTCACTGCTGGAAGGAGCTGATTTATATGAAATGATTCAGGAGTTTAATCCTGAGGAATGCCTAATTCCTGCTTCACTCTTACGAGCGTCAATCGCGGTGAAACATACTGTTGTGCGTCTGGATCCGCTCGACCAGCATAAGCGTCTAACCTTGAACTTTGGTCATACGGTTGGTCACGCGCTTGAAGCCGCTTGTCTTGTCGGCGGAAAGCCACTTCCTCATGGTATTGCTGTGGCGTTTGGGTTACAGGTGGAGTTGCGTTTATCTCGCCTGCTAAAACTGCTGACGCCCCAAGAGGAGGAACGTCTTCAGGGGCTCATTCGGTCGCAGTTTGAGCGGTATTATCCTAATCTTCCGGAGTGGAAGGATATTCAACCGTATCTGTTGAACGACAAAAAAATAGCGACCGGTGGTTTGCGCATTCCGGTGATGGAAAAACCGGGGATGGTAGACATCCACAGCTTGAATGAGCTCGATTTGTTACAGAGCGCTTACAATCAAATAGTTATCGCTCGAAACTGACATTTCCTCGACGTATCTTCAGTCGCCTCATTTTCAACGTCTTGAAAAATTAGCTAAATCGATAGTTAGTGTCGATAAATTCCTAATAAGTTGCTACCGGTGGTTTTTGTTTGTTTTGGATTAACGCTAACTTGTTGATAAACTGTGGCTTAATTAGACTAAGTTTTCCTTAGAAACGATGAAAAAAGAGGCACTGTCGATGCACGCCCCAAAATTTTGTTAGTGCATAAGAAAAAGCGTATACATTTGCGCCGACTTGTAATCAACACAC
The DNA here is from genome assembly GCA_046304755.1 of Flavobacteriales bacterium. Lineage (GTDB taxonomy): Bacteria > Bacteroidota > Bacteroidia > Flavobacteriales_D > Sanyastnellaceae > JAIBBG01. The sequence continues at coordinate 433 of JBKCDO010000007.1, read as the reverse complement.
ACGTGTTGAAACTTTAAATTAATCAAAAACCAAATCTCTTAATCATGAGTAAACTGTTACGTACAGTGAGCTTCGCTTCGGCGAGTTTAAAAACGTTAGCACTTGCTATCGTGCTTGTTCTCTGTGGTGCGAATACGGTATTCGCCCAATCACCATCGTTGGTTTGTCCTGATGCTGCAGATGTAAACTGCAACCAGGATTTGCCGATGGCAACTTTCTCTAACGTGGAAGGCAGCGGTTACACTGCTGACCTCACCTACACTGACGCGGTAGTGTCGGGTTCCGGTTGTGATGTGCGCATTGCGCGTACTTACGCCGCGAACTTCACGAGTGCTGATGACTCCTACACGCAAACCTGCACCGTAGTGCACCGTGTAGCCGACTTCGAAGCACCCGTTTTTGTAGGTGCTCCGAGCAATGCAACATACGAGTG
>JBKCDO010000006.1:0-3982 GCA_046304755.1 Flavobacteriales bacterium | reverse complement strand
CTAAGAAGGATGTCGTGAAGTACGACGACCGCAGCCTTAAGCCGGAAAAGCAACAATATGTATTGTTGAATAAACCGAAAGATTACCTCACTACCAATGACGATCCTGAGGAAAGAAAAACAGTGATGCATCTGATTCAAGGCGCCTGCAAAGAGCGGGTATACCCGGTAGGTCGCCTAGATCGACAGACCACGGGTCTTCTCCTGTTCACCAACGATGGTGATATGGCCAAGCGACTGACATCACCTAAAAATGGATTCCCAAAAATCTATCACGTCGAAACGTTGGAGAAAATCAAAGGAGAACACATTGATGCCATTCGGGAAGGAGTAAAACTGGAGGACGGATTTATCAAAGCTGAAGAAATAAGCCTTGTCAACGGCGACCCAAGACAAGTTGGCATCAAACTCAAAACAGCGAAAGACAAAGTGATTCGTTCGCTATTTGAGCATTTTAAATACACTGTAAAAAAACTGGATCGCGTAATGTATGCCTCGCTCACCAAGCGGGATTTGCCCAGAGGGCGCTATCGCCATCTGACCGAACAGGAGGTGAACTTCCTGCGCATGATTCGTTAGTCATTTCTGAACAACTCGCTAAAAAATGACGTCCAATGCGTGATTATTTCTGCGACATCTTTCGTTGATTTGTCCTCATGCTAGAAGCAATTCCAAGAGCGAATCTCAACTTGTCGGAAGACTGGATGATTCTGGTATTTCTGGCAAGCCTCATCGGACTTGCGTATACGCGACGTGTGCATCCTACGCGCATTAACCGTCTTTGGAACAGCGCGTGGAATATCCGTACCATGCGGCAGACGATTCGTGAAGAACCCAACACACCTCGGGCAAATCTGATTTTCAACACCTCCTTTTATTTGCAAGCAGCGTTGGTTGTCTATTGCGCATTGAAATACACGGGGCATTCATGGTTATCGTTCCATGGATTGGGATTCTACCTCATCCTTGTGGCCGGAGTGTTTGCCATCTACCTCATCAAACGCTTGAGCATTCGCCTCATTCGGTTTGTTGCTGATGGTGATTTCGGATTGGGCGAATACGAATACGCTGTATTCATGATGAATCGACTTTTGGGGATTTTAATCCTGCCCATCAGTCTTTTGATTGTTTATGCTCCGACGATATTTCTTCCACAAATATTTTTCGGAGGAATAACAATCGTGTCTATTCTTTTGATATATAGACTTCTACGCTCACTAATGACTGCCCTTGAATTGGGTATCGCTCCGTTTTATATTCTTTTCTACATTTGCACGCTCGAAATTTTACCCACTGCCATTGGCATTCGAATGGCATTGGCATTTTGAGAGTAGAAAACAGAATTCAGGATTATCTAACCCATGGCGGATAAAGTCAAGACTATACTGATTACGCAACAAGATCCCGGCGCTGAGAAAAACCCTTACGTCGATCTTGCCAAGAAACACAAGCTCAAGATTGACTATCGTCCGTTCATCCACGTGGAAGGCGTAGATGGACTCGATTTTCGTCAACAGCGCGTCGATATTCTGGAGCACACCGCTGTGATTTTCACCAGCCGCAATGCGGTCGATCACTACTTCCGTCTGGCAAAAGAGCTGCGCATCGGTATCCCTGAAACCATGAAGTACTTCTGCATGTCTGAGGCCATTGCCTATTACCTTCAGAAGTACATTCAATTTCGCAAGCGCAAAATATTCTTTGGCCACAGCACATTTCAGGAGCTGATGGAGCCCATCCGCAAACACAAAACGGAGAAGTTTCTACTCCCATGCAGCGACATCCTGAAGCCGAGTATTCCGGAAACACTGGAAAAAGAAAAAATTCAATATTCAAAAGCCGTCATGTATCGCACAGTCTGCAGCGATTTATCGGACTTAGCTGATGTGAAGTATGATATGTTGGTGTTCTTTTCGCCAACAGATATTGAGTCTTTGTTTAAAAACTTCCCACTCTTTAAACAAGAGAAAACACGTATTGCAGCCTTTGGTCAAACTACTGCCAAAGCAGTTGAGGACGCCAAGTTGCGTATCGATGTGATGGCTCCTACACCTAAGGCCCCATCCATGAGTATGGCTATAGAACAGTATATACAGACGAATAAGTAGCATATATTCCATAAAGCAAAAACGACATTGCAACCCGCCTTAAGCACCAGTTTAAGGCGGGTTTTTTATGTCTGAAGAATTATACTACCTCATCGCCCTCACCCGCCTGCCCGGCATTGGACCTTCCAAAGCACGCTTACTACTCAAAGCCTGCGGCAGTGCCGAAGAGATTTTTAAATCCAAAACCCGGGAACTGCTGTCCATCCCGGAAATTGGGCCCGCTACAGCGAAGGCTTTGCGCAGTATCGACCGCTCCAAAATCGAGGAGATTATGCAGTTCCTCGAAAACAAAGGCGTGCGAACGGCTTCCTTCCTCAGCGAACACTATCCTGATCGTCTCAAGCACTGTGATGATGCTCCTGTGTTGCTTTATGGAATAGGCAATTTTCACTGGCACCCACCAAGGGCAATTAGCATTGTAGGCACACGAAAGGCTACTCCTTATGGTAAGGAGTTTTGCCAATCGCTTATTCAATCGCTCGCTCGATATGAACCCACGATCATCAGTGGGTTAGCTTACGGCATTGATGCCTGTGCACACCAAGCTGCGCTGGATGCAGGCTTAGAAACCATCGCCTGCGTGGCTCATGGTCCCGAGCGCATCTATCCCGATACTCACCGAGCCCTTGCCGGTAAAATGTTATCACAAGGCGGCATCGTTACGGAGTTTGCTCCCTACACACCCATGGCACCGGAAATGTTTCCCATGCGCAACCGGCTCATTGCAGGAATGGCCGATTGCACGGTGGTTATAGAAACAGACCTCAAAGGTGGAAGTATGATTACCGCGCATATTGCCAACTCCTATGGAAGAGAAGTCTTCGCTGTTCCGGGAAGAATTCACGACCGCAATAGCCGCGGTTGCAATGCCTTAATCAAACGACATATTGCCGGCATTCTGACATCACCGGAGGATCTTATTGAATACTTGAATTGGGATGCACCTCGAGACAAATCTGCCGAGCAACTCAAGTTATTCACCTCATTACCTCCCGAACAACTTCAACTGGTGAACATCATTCAAGAGCTGCAAAAAGCGGCTTTCGATGAATTAATCAACCGCACAGGACTGCCCTGGGGAGAGCTCAACTCGCTACTGACCATGCTGGAGTTTGAAGGCATCATCAAAAGTTTACCCGGAAAAAGGTTCGCAATAAGCGGTTAATAAACCCGTTGATTATCAGTGGTCGATAATGACTTAGGTCAGAAATAAAACCTTTTTCTTTAAGCTACGTTTATATATCGAAAACGAAAAATTAACGCTTCGGCAAAAATCATTAATGACATGATTCTGCAGTACCTCAATCACCTGGAAAATTGGTTTAACCGAAAGATTGGCTGGTTCTTTCTTAACGGTTACAAAGGAAAATCGGAATAAATTATTCCCTACGGAACTAAAAAATGGCTGCCTTTGAGCAGCTATTTTTTTTACCCAATCTCGATACACACGTTTTGCGGTTCAGTGAAAAACCGTAAGGCTTCCCAACCTCCTTCGCGGCCAACACCTGAGTGTTTGACGCCTCCGAATGGCGTTCGTAAATCACGCAGCAGCCAGGTATTCACCCAAACAATTCCGCTTTCCAACGATGCTGAAAAACGATGGGCTCGATTCACGTCCGACGTCCACACCGAGGCAGCCAATCCGTAGTGTGTTGCATTGGCCAGGGTCAAGGCCTCCTGTTCAGTATCGAATGATTGCAGCGTAATTACAGGGCCAAAAATCTCCTCCTGATTGGTCCGGCAGTCAGGACCCAGTCCATCGATTACCGTGGGTTGAATGAAAAAACCGCCGGCACAAGATCCTTCGATCACAACGCGTTTACCACCGCATAATACGCGCCCTCCTTCCTGACGAGCAAGTTCTATGTACCCACG
>JBKCDO010000005.1:0-4250 GCA_046304755.1 Flavobacteriales bacterium | reverse complement strand
AAAGATTATGGCAACGCTTGCAACCTTGCTTTCTGAGCTTTGCCGATCATTCGGCCTCGCTCACCAACCGTGGTTCGGCTTCGCTCACCAACCATGGTTCGGCTTCGCTCACCAACCGCGGTTCTGAAAGCAGTTGAATGATTTTCGATAGAATGCTTGCAAATTCCATCTCACTGTCCTACACTTGTCACAACTAATTATCCGAACAGAATCCATCAAGGTTCGTTCGACAACCTTTTTTATCGTGAATACTCCCAACGAAAACACCTCGAAACCCGAGGAAGTTAACGACTTGAAAGCGCAGGTTGAGATGCTTCAGGCTGAAAAGCTCAAGCTGGAAGCTGAACTCAAATCACGCGAGGAGATGATGAGTAATTTGTTGTCCTTTATTCAGGCCTCCAAGTAATCTCTTCTCCAAACGCAGGTTCTTGTTCAAGCGCCAAAGGGCTGATAGTCCCTCTCGATCCTCAGTGCCTTGGGCTCATTGGCAGTCGCTTAGAATCTTAGTTTAAATAATTTCTTTTAAACGAAGCGTGGCGATGTCAGCTCCTTTCGCTGATAAATGGTCGCCATCCGGAGCATAGCAGTCATCCGAAAGCGGCAGCTGCGATAGATCAAAAAATTTCAGCTGCATATCTTCCAAGTTTTTACAAAATGCTTCGCGGTATTCGCCGGGAATATGTTCGAAGTAGTAAGGGTGCACAGGTAGACTAATCGCGATAAGTTCGACGCCTTTTTCAGCGCAGAGCTGACTGATGAGCTTCAAATAAGTTAGTGTTTCTTCAGAGGTCGCGTTCAGTTTCTGATTCGTATAGTATTGAAACCGGAATCGTTTGTCCATCGCAGAGGTAGATGACTTGGAATCTTGGAAAAGGTTGTTGAAGCCGCCGGTACCGAGGTTTCCGTCGTTGCGAAACAGTTTTTTAAATCCTTGAAGAAAAAAATTCCGCGAAAACTTTAAGGCGTTCTCGGAATTGGCGGCCAGAATGCGCGATTGCTCATGCGACGGCAGGATGCCGATATAATTCGGCGCAACACTAGCAGAAAAGTTACCGTCCACAAATCGGTCGTAGTAGGAAGAAAAACTGTGATGACCGACACTCAGGTAAACTCGGTGAATACCGCTGTTGTTTTGCAGTAATTTCTTGAGCTTGAAATAGGAGTAGTAAAATGACTCTGATTGTGCACCGCAATTTTGGCTGTGTTCCAGCAGTGCATCATTGATGCCGAGCTCCATGCGTGAATCGCCCATGTACAGACTGGTAACGTCAGCGGGCAATTGAAAATCTTCGTTGGTATCGGTAAAAACAAGCAGCGCTGTCGTGGTCAGTAAGAACGCAACCACAGCCATCAGCATGAAAAGTCCAATTTTTAGGAGAAATAATCGCATCGCAGTTGCCGGTTCAAACGCGAATCTAATCGAGAATGCAGTAAGGCCCTTTTTCAATATGAATCAGCCACTGTCATCATTCCTCCTTAGCATAGCACTCGGAATAATATACTCAAACCAACCGCACCCCTCGTCCTTCGTCCTTCGCCCTTCGCCATTCGTCCATCACCCCTCACCCTTCGCCCCTCGCCTCCATAATTTATTCCCTCCAATCAACCGCCCCCCGTTGTTTCTTTGCCCCATGGAAGCGACGATGAACACAACCGATATGGTGGAAACAGCTGCGGCTTTTGTCAATAGCACCGGCAGTCACATTTTTCTCACCGGGAAGGCAGGCACAGGCAAGACAACTTTCCTGCGCAGTTTAGGCGAACGCACGCACAAGCGTTTTGCGATTGTCGCTCCCACGGGCATCGCCGCGCTCAATGCCGGAGGCGTTACCATCCACTCAATGTTCCAACTGCCGCTGGGCACTTTCTTACCGGACCGCACACCGTCGGGACAGTTCTCATCGGATGCGAATATTTACACGCAATTCACCTTGTCGCGCAAGCATCCTATCAGCGCGCTGAAAAAACAAGTGCTGCGTAGCCTCGACTTACTGATTATTGATGAAGTCAGTATGCTTCGCGCGGATGTGCTGGATGCTATCGATTACCGCATGCGCAGTGTGCGCGGTAATTTCTCCAAAGCATTCGGCGGTGTGCAGGTGCTGATGATCGGTGATCTCTTTCAGCTGCCGCCTATTGTGAAGGATCATGAATGGGGATTGCTCAAGCGTTATTATCACAGCGCTCATTTCTTTGAAGCAAAGGCGCTCCAATCCGAAGGGTTTGTCTACATCGAACTGGATAAAATCTACCGTCAGTCCGACCAGCGGTTTATTGACTTGCTCAATCATTTGCGCGAGAACCAGACAACGGTTGACGATATTGAATTGCTCAACACGTATTATCGTCCGCAATCGGAACAAGGCGAAGGCATCATCACGCTGACCACGCACAACTACAAAGCGGATGATATGAATTCAGCGCAGTTGCGGCGTTTGAACGGTCATTCGTTTATCTACGAGGCCGTCGTGGAGGATGATTTTCCGGAATCCATGTTTCCGTTACCGCAGAAGCTCGAACTCAAGGAAGGCGCTCAGGTCATGTTTGTGCGCAATGACAGCAACGGAGGGCGCTTTTTCAATGGAATGCTGGCGAGTGTATGCGAGCTCGATGAAAAGGGCATCAAGGTGCGCGTGATTGATAGCGGACTTGTGCTGGATGTTCCCCGCGAACAATGGGAAAACAAGAAGTATTCGGTCAGCGCGGCCACACGCGATTTGGATGAAGAAGTTGTAGGAACATTCAGTCAGTTTCCCATCAAATTGGCGTGGGCTGTGACGGTGCACAAAAGCCAGGGACTCACATTCGATAAAGCGATTATAGACGTTGGTCAAGCCTTCGCGCCCGGGCAGGTTTACGTAGCGCTCTCGCGTTTGCGTTCACTTGACGGATTGATCCTCAAGACGCGCATTGATCCTGCTGTCATCAGCAACGATGCGTTGGTGGTGAATTTCTCCAAAACAAAGCATGCGATGGAGCAGTTGCAGCAACTGTTGAGTGAGCGCAGGGTGCATTACATGCATGATTTGATTGCGTCAACTTTTCTGTTTGCAACGCTTTTGCGCGAGTTGGATCAACTCGTCAAGGAAGGTGATGACACAGCGGAGTTTTCAGACAGCAGCATGAAGCCTATCCTTCAGGTGCTGCGTGAAGCGGTTCGAGCCGAAGACATCAACACGCAAAAGTTCGTACAGCAGTTGCAGTATCTCTTGCAGCAGGGCGATCAGGAAGGGCTGCGCGATCGATTGGAGAAGGGGAGTGGGTATTATACAGCGCTCCTTGGGAATCACATTGCGGCTTTGCTCTTGCACATGCAACAGTTGCAGTGGCGCACCGGCGTGAAGTCATACTTGACATTACTGGGCGAAGTGGATCAGCTGCTCATGAAGAAATACGAGGACATTCAGAAGTCGGTGATTATTATACAAGGATTGTTGAATCGTGCGAATTTCATTGATGTTTCTGTGATTGATCGCCAACGGGAATCGCTGCGCAGAACGTGGTTGGATATCGCCAAGTCGGAGGCCTACGTGCAGCGGCAATCATCACCGTCGAATGATGCACCCAAGCGCAAGAATGCCGGCAAAAGACCCGCTGGTCGTGCCGGTAAAAAAGATACCGTCGATCACACGCTTGAATTATTCCGTTTGGGTAAAACCATTGAAGAAATTGCAGCGGAACGAACGTTGGCCAACGGCACCATCGAGTCGCACCTCACCAAGGCCATTGCCGCCGGCAAACTCGAGCTCAATCAATACATCGCCGATGAGGATATCGCTGTGATTGAGGCGGCCATCGATGAACATGGCGCCACGGGCTTGCGCCCTGTCTTTGATGCACTCGAAGAGCGCTTCAGCTTTGGTAAAATCCGTGCGGTGGCAGCGAGTAGAGGAGTGAGGACTGGGGACTGAGGACTGGGGACTGGGGACTGGGGACTGGGGACTGGGTCGACCGAGCGAAGCCGAGGTCATTATATTATGCGAGCGGCTCGGTCCCCGAGCGTAGTCGAGGGGCCAAGGTCGAAGGGCGAGGTTCGGCTGCGCTCACCAAGCGTTGGGTTAATTCATTCTCATTCTCTTTCTGTTTCTCGCTCCGGAATTTTCTTAGAATGAGAGCGAGAAAGAGAAACGGAATGAGTAGCCATACCTCACCCTTCACCCCTCACCCTTCGCCCTTCGCCCTTCGCCCCTCGTCATTCCCCCCTCACAATCGTAAACTTCTTGCGCTGCACGGTTCCGACATACTCAACC
>JBKCDO010000004.1:0-40651 GCA_046304755.1 Flavobacteriales bacterium | reverse complement strand
GTGTTGGTTTTGGAGACAACTTTCAAGCCGTTTTGGTTTCTAATGCTATTCGTGAAATTGAACGCTTCTTGGACTCTGGTCATGAGGTGCATCGTGATGTAAAATCCTCTGCATACTTGGGTGACTTGATGGTAACCGCCTACTCACCTTACTCCAGAAACAGAACCTTTGGGACCATGATCGGTAAAGGGTATAGTGTCAAATGGGCAACCATTGAAATGAATATGGTAGCCGAAGGTTACTACGCAGCCCGCGGCATTCACGAAATCAACACAAAATTCAACGCGGAAATTCCTATCGCTGACGCCGTGTACCGCATTCTATATGAAAAAATTTCTCCGATGATGGAGATGCGGATTTTGACGGATAAACTGTCGTAGTGAAAGGGTGAAGTGGTGAAAGGGTGAAAGGGTAGCCATTCCATCTATTCGCGCATTCGTGGCTAACCATGTATTCGTGGCTATTCGTGCATTCGTAGCTAACCCTGTATTCGTGGCTAAGTGTGTTCATAAACAACATCCGTGGCAATAAGAGTGGGGTGATTCGAGTTTTTAATTTGCTTGAACATTCAGAAAATCATGAAGCTCCCTCTTTCGATCCTCATTCTCTTCGCAAGCCTCGAACTGCTTTCTCAGGTTCAGGAATACAAGGACCAATACCCCAACGGGAAAACGCGCAGCGAAGGAAACTATGTCAATGGTTTTGAGGACGGTTTATGGAAGTACTACTACGATTCCGGTACGCTGCAAGAGGAATCCCATTACCGCAAAGGAAAACTGGACGGAAGTGTGAAGCGCTATCATCTCAATGGGAAACTCATGGTGGATGGTTATTTCAAGATGAACTTGCAGGACAGCGTACAACGCACTTACAGCGCGGATGGCGCGCTTGTCGAAGAAGGATATTACACGAAAGGCGTGAAATCCGGCAGGTGGACTTACTTCTTCCCTTCCGGTGATACGCTGATGATTGAGGAGTTTCGCGGCAGCGAGGAATTGTTGTGGGTGTTTTGCGATGCCAACAAACTGCGCACGATATCCAACGGGAATGGGGTAAAAGAAGAAACCCTCGAGTATGGTAAAATCCTGCGCAGCTCATCCTATAAAAACGGGCTGCTTGACGGGCCCTATCTGGAAAACTACAATGGTGGTTCTCCGCGCATTCGCGGCAATTACAAAGCCGGGAAAGAAGAAGGATTGTGGGAAGAGCTGTATCCTTCAGGTGCAGTCAAGCGCCATTCGCATTACAAGGCCGGTGTGTTAGACGGACAACTTACCGAGAAATACGCGAAGGGTCAGGTTTCAGTCACCGGCACCTATTCCGATGGCAAGAAAACGGGTCATTGGACGTGGTATTTGGAAAATGGTACCAAGGATATGGAGGGTGATTTCGTGAGCGACCTGCAACACGGCGAGTGGAATTACTATTATGGGAATGGCGAACGTGAGTATTGGGGAACCTACACGCAAGGGAAAATGAACGGCTTTTGGCAATGGCAATATTGGGATGGAAAAAAATGGAAAGCCGGTGACATGGTCAACGACAAAAAACATGGCGAATGGAACTATTGGTATGAAAGCGGAAAGCCCATGATGAAGGGTAATTTCAAATACGATCTTGAAGAGGGTGAATGGACTTCCTGGTATAGTAACGGATACATTCAAGACATTGGCAACTACGTGCACGGCCAGATGAATGGAAAATGGACGGGCAACCATTCCAACGGCGTTAAGAGCTACGAAGGCGAATGGAGCATTGTGAAAAGTAAAGACCAGTTCGCACAAACGATGAGCGATTTGTATAAAATCAAAACCGATACGTTACCCAAAGTAAAATCAGGCGATGTCAAGCAAGGCAAGTGGACCTACTGGAATGAGAAAGGTGGTCTGGAGAAAATGGAGACCTATGGCGCGGATGGTTCATTAAACGGGCCCTTCGAATCCTACAACCTCGGCCGTCTCGACAGCAAAGGCAATTATAAAAACGGCAAACCCGACGGCAAATGGTCCTACTTCCATCCGCATGGCGCGCCCATGCGCGATTGCTCGTTCAAAGAGGGTAAACTCAATGGAAAGAGTATCATCTACAATGAACGCGGGCGGGTGATTGAAGAGTCCAACTACAAGAACAACAAACTCGACGGAACGTACATCAGTTATGATGATAAGACGGGCAAAGAATTGATGCGCATTGAATATGACAATGGCAAAGCGAAGCAGTAGAGAAAATCAACGTTAAGGACGTGCATCAGCGCGTCCGTGACCTGAACTGCTTCGCGCGCTTAAAACCTTTGCCGTTTAAGCGTTCATCATCGCTTCAATCTCTTCCACTTCAATCGCAAAGCGCTCAAATAGGTCTGTGTTGCCGGTTTTGGTAATGACAATATTGTTTTCAATACGAATTCCCAGGCTTTCTTCTCGGATATAAATACCGGGTTCTACCGTAAACACGTTCCCTTCAGCAACTGGTTGTGTCCAATCACCCACATCGTGCACATCGAGGCCAAGGAAGTGTGAAGTGCCGTGCATGAAATACTTTTTGTAGGCCGGCCATTCGGGATTCTGATTCTTCACATCGTCCATGGTGATGAGTTTCAAATCAACTAGTTCCTTGGTCATCAACTCACCCACTTGCTTATGATATTCGTGCATGAGCACGCCCGGCTTTAACAGCGCCTTCGCGCCCTTCATCACACGCAAGACTGCGTTGTAAACTGCCTTCTGACGATCCGAAAACCGACCATTCACAGGAATACAACGCGTCATGTCGGCGTTGTAATTTCCATACTCAGCACCAACATCCATCAGCAGTAAATCGCCGTCTTTACAGGGCTTATCATTATCGATGTAGTGAAGCACACATGCACTGAACCCGCTTGCGATAATCGGTGTGTAAGCAAAGCCGCGTGAACCCTTCGATAAGAACTCGTGCATGTACTCTGCCTCGAGTTCATACTCCATCACGCCGGGCTTCACCATTTTCATCACGCGCTCAAAACCACCGCGCGTAATATCGATTGCGCGTTGCAATTGATTCACTTCCTCTTGCTCCTTCACTGCGCGCAGCTTATGCATAATCGGTGCACTGCGCTCGATGCGGTAATGCGGATAATGTTCACGCACCCACTTGGAGAATCGCGCTTCACGCGTTTCCACTTCCACCACAGCGCGGGTGTGTTCATTGTTGTTGAGATAGATGCACGACGCTTCGGCGAGAATGGCTTTAAACACACGTTCAAATTCACTTAGCCAATAAACGGTCTTTACGCCGGTCTGTGTACGAGCCTGTTCTTTAGTGAGTTTTGCACCCTCCCAAATGGCAATGGTTTCACTGGTTTCCTTCAAGAAAAGAACTTCTCTATGATGTGCATGAAACGAATCCGGAAACAAGAGCAACATACTTTCCTCCTGATCCACACCGCTCAAGTAAAAAATATCGGTGGCTTGTTTAAAGGCAAAGTGACCATCCGCACTGGTAGGATAAGTGTCGTTGCTGCAGAAAACGGCAACACCACCCTTTTGCATGTGCGAAGCAAAGCGTATACGGGCGCCGGTATAGAACTCGGCTGAAAGTTGTTGGTAGCGCATGGATTAATCGTTGAGTAAAAACCATTTCATCACTTCGTCTTCGCCAATATCGCGTGACGCTTTTTTGCCAATCACGGCGTGAATATCCTTCGGCGAAATACCACTGGCAGGACGCTTCCAGGTGAGGTCGCTCATTTCAATAGACTTACCGGCAGGAATATTTTTAGCTGCCACCAAACTTCTGCGGGCATTTGCACGTGCAGGCGCCTCACTCTCGAGTGCCTTCATTTCGAAGGTTCCCAGCAATTCAAACGTGCGGTACATCCGTTTTTGGAAATGCTTCAAATCCTCTTTGTCCATGGCGTGGTAATGGTCATTACCGGGAAGTGTCTTATCGTGTGTGAAGTGTTTCTCCAACACCGCCGCACCAAGCAAAGTTGCTACTTCGAGTGTATGCATATCCTTCGGCAACGTATGATCGCTGTATCCGGGAACAGCATCCGGGAACAAACGAATCATATCCTTAATCATTCCCAGGTTTGCGTTCTCATCCATCGTCGGGTAATTCAACACACAGTGCATCAAACAAAGTTTGTTGCCGTGCTTCTCGATGGTTTCAACCGCTTGCATCACCTCCCACTTGAAGGCCGCGCCCGTAGAAAGAATGATGGGTTTACCGAATGAGCATTGGTATTCAATGAAGGGCAAATTGGTCAAATCACTGCTGCTGATTTTGAAAACCGGCATGAGGTCGTTGAGGAACGTTGCGCTCTCCACATCGAACGGCGTGCTCATGAATTCGATTCCCGCCGTTTCGCAATAGCGCGCCAATTCCTCGTATTCCTTCTTCCAGAATTTATCATACTTCTTGAAGAGCTCAAATTGCGAGCGTGTTGGCTCCTTGGTGATATCCCAGTAATAGGGAGAATCTTTACTGGCAATCGTTTCAGCCTTGTAGGTTTGAAACTTGATGGCGTGAGCACCGCCTTCAGCCGCCTCGTCGATGAGGCGCTTGGCGAGCTCCATGGAACCTTCGTGATTCACTCCGGCTTCAGCAATCACATAGGGATTGTGCCGCACGCGTGGGTTGTAGCTGTTTAGAAAGGAAACTAGTTTCATGTGACGAAAATAAGACGGATTGTGGGTTGAGAAGAGGGCAATCGCATTTACAGCAGTGAGAGGCGTACTGTATTTCTTTTATTCATCGCCATCCATGCAGGCACAAGGAGGCGACATGATAATCTTGCATTGCGGAAGACCCGTTTTCAAGCGCTCTTGCGTTTCGCGACTCATGGCATTGTTGAGTAAATCCAACACCCGTAACTGCTGCATTTCGGTGAGGCGCTCCGGATAATAGCTAATCGGATTATCCCATAGCGCAAGGGTCGTGAGCGACGTTAGTTTGTCGATTTGATCCGGGATACGTTCGATGATATTGTCGGCAAAATCCATTACACGCAAATCCTTGAGCTTGGTGAGTGAAAGCGGGAGTTGTTCAAGTTCATTGTGCTGAACTTCGATGTGTTGTAATGCCGGCAACTGATCAAACTGATCCGGCAAAATCGTTAATCGGCATTTGTTCAATTTCAGTTCCTGCAGATTTTTCATCGAAAAAATCGCTTCCGGGAATTCCATCAATTTTTGCTTGGATAAATCCAGACGAATGACATCGTCTTGATGTGCAACGGCATCCTCCAACGACTTAAAAACGGGAACCGTATCAAGCGATTCATAGGCCACACGCTGCGCCAACAGCGGCATCGAAGCCATCGCTAAAACGATGGTCAGTGTGCAGATGTATTTTGCGAATGCCATGCGCGTGCGTAATTACAGTCTTGCGTGATTGCGTTTTTCAATTCATCCAACGAGGCGAACTTTTGCTCTTCACGGATGAAGTGATGCAGTTCAATCTTCATCGGTTCCTCATACAGTTCGTGAGCGAAATCGAAGATATGGGTTTCGATGTTACGTTGGAGTTCCTCGCTAACGGTAGGACGTATTCCGATATTGGTTATGGCGTTAAAAATTCCGAAGGGCGTGTGTGCTCTAGAAACGTAAACACCATGCGAGGGAATGAGTTTGAAGTTATAGTCGGGTTTCAGATTCGCTGTTGGAAAGCCAATCGTACGGCCCAGCTGCCGGCTGCGAACAACATGGCCTTCGATTGCGTATGGCCTGCCCAACAATAAATTCGCTTCTTCGATTCTACCATCAATCAACGCGTTACGAACCTTGGTGGAGCTCACCAAAATAGCGTCGACATCTTGGGCGCTGATTTCTTCAACATGAAATCCAAAAACCTCCGAGAGCTCTAGTAAGGTTTGGAAATCACCTTCACGGTTGCGGCCAAAGCGATGGTCATATCCAACCACAACGGTATGCGCATTCAAGCCTTTCACCAGCAGGTCACGCACATATTCAAAGGCAGACATGCGCGAGAAGGCCGTTGAAAAAGGATAAATCACCAGATGATCTAACCCACACTCATCAAGCAATTGATTTTTTTCCTCCGGTGACGTAATCAGTGAAATGTTGTGATCATCCGGATACAGCACCATACGTGGGTGCGGATAAAAAGTCAGAAGCACACTCTCACCACCAACCTCGCGGGCCAATTCGGTGATGCGCTTGAGCAATGCTGCGTGTCCTTGATGAACACCGTCGAACGTGCCGATAGTGACCACGGCATTTTGCAATGGGCCGATGTTATGAATGTCTTGATGAATCTGCACTGGCGTTCAAACTGAGCGGCAAAGGTATCGGTTTGACCGGAAATAAAAAGGGACCGTCTGTGACGGTCCCTTTTCTATTTCACTGCATATCGAGTTTATCGTGTCACATTGAACTGGCGCGCAAACATCTTCTCACCATCAATCACGAGATTCAAGATGTAATTACCCTGCGGGTAATCGCTCACGTTCAAGTTGAACATATTAGCACCCTGACTATGAAGACCAAGGTTATCGAATGTAACAAGCTTACCTTGGATATCACGCACTTCATACGCTACATAGCCGGCGGCCTGCAGATTGAAATCGATGCGCGCATTGCTGGAAGCGGGATTCGGGCTAATACCAAAGTCCTGCACAAACTGTGCTTCTTCCTCCGTATTCATTGCATAATAAAGCATCAAGCGGATGGCGGGTGTTGCGTCGGTCAAGAAGCCAACACCAAAGAACCACAGGAACTCATCCTCCGTCGTAGTTTCAGCATAGTAGCCCGTACTGAAATCAGTATCCTGCTCATCGATGGCTTTAATGGCAAGTTCTTCTTCAGTTGCAAATTCGGTTTGAACAGCCGCGAAGTAAGTTGTACCCGGCACTAAGTCAACAGAAACATCAAATGGTAAATAAACAGGGAACTGTTGCACAGCGCCGGTTGGCACATAGGATGGCTGCACTTCATACTCGCCATAGGCAGCAAACTCAGCATCTGTAAGGTTGTAATCTTCACCTTTTGCCAACAATAAAATATTGAATGGGCAGAAATCATCGGTTGAATTATCAAAGCGAATGCTCAATCCGAACGCTTGAGAACCTTCATTAAAACAGGTCATGTAGTTTCCATAACCGGTTGGATTGTAAGGATCATCAACAGTACCTGTGCCAATAAACGGACGCATTTCAGTGTTAATCAGCGTTGGATCATCATGTCCATACTCGCCATCTACAACGAGGAATTTTTTCTGAAGCGTGTTATTGTCAGGGGTGTCATCCGCACTAGTGTAAGTGACTGTTGTGCGTACATAATATTCTCCCGTAGTTGTCGGTGCCCAGCCGGTTGGCAAGAACAAGGTGTCGATAGGGTCACCCGGCGTTGGACTTTCAGCGTTGGAAAAAATCGTTACGCTGGAATCCACTGTAGCCAATACATTGAGGCTTGCGTCCAGTACCTCTGCGGTTACAACAGCCGACTGCGAGATGGTCCCGAGATTCTCGTACATGGCACCAACGATCAATCCACCATCCGCCGGAGCAATGGCTTGTTCCAATGCGATACAGCGGTATTCAAAGTCTGCGAAAATGTCGCCGTTTGTAATGGCTGTAACACGCACATCGTTCTGCACAGGATTTTCAAATACTCGGATATCATCAATACCCCAGAAATAATGCGAATGCGTTGAGTTGCCGTTGGGTTGCCATCCAAAACGAATAATCACCAACGGTTGACCTGCGGCAGCCGCAGAAATATCAACGACAGTTACATACGGATTAGGTGCAGCATCATTTGCGCCTCCGGTAAAGTCGGGAGCTGCGTTGTAGGTAATCCAGCTCGTACCGCCATCATTACTTACTTCAACGATAAAGGGTGTTTCATCCGCACAGCAATAACGGAAAGCTTGCTGAAACTCGAGCATCACACTGGGGCAAGTGCTGAAGTTGATGGCCGGTGAAATAAGATATCCGCTCACATCTTCAGCAGGATTTGTGGCAGTTATCTCTCCTCCTTGGAACAAGTCAGCGTCAAAAATTACCCATCCATTCGCGGCAGTGGTTGATGCCAGCGCTTCTCCGGGATCGGAATACGCGCCTGCCGGACTGCTGGCGTCAGCCATCATCCAAATTGAATTGCCACCGGTATCTTCAAAGGTCCAGGCGCCATTGCTGCCCTGTCCTGCGAAGCCGTTGCTGAAGTCTTCCGTAAAAACATCTCGGCCGGCACTCACCTGATGGTTGTGCAGCATTTCTTCACCGGAAAAACGCGAACGAGCGATTTCTTCGGCCGACGCTTTGCGCGGGTGAATGAGTGGATTCACCTGTTGCTGTTTGTCGAATTTCTGTGCGGAAGCCAACAAACTCACTCCAAGGATGGAGCATAGTGTAAAGATTTTTTTCATGAGGGAATTAATAATTAAGCGATGGCTAATTTAAGATGGAAAACACACCTACACATGCCCAAAAAGAAAAGGGTTGCCAAAATTGGCAACCCCTTTCGTGCATAATGCTATTACGGATTAACGCACCACCAAGCGGTTGGTTACGTTGATACCGTTTGCAGTGAGTGTGTACGTGTACACACCTGCTTCGTAGTTATCTACATTCAATTCAAAGCTATTGTTGCCTGCAGCACGGTTGCCGAGGTTGAAGCTATCAACCAACTTACCGGTGATGTCACGAACAGTCAACGCCACTGAAGACGAACCTTCGAGGTTGAACGTAACGATAGTTGAAGAAGATGCAGGGTTTGGCATTGCGCGTACACCGAAGGTGTTTGCTGTTTGCTCTTCAACGCTGGTCTCAGGAGCAACACACGTCACACAGTTACCAATCATGCGAATCATGAAGATACCTTGAGTCCAACCGTATGTTCCATCAGCATCAACATAAACCCATGAACCGGGAACAGAGTTGCTGCCGGAAACAGGCAAACGGAGCACGTCAGTACCCGCAACTGCAGCGAGGTAAACACCGCCTGCAGTCAACGTTACAGGACCTTCGAAAGGCAAGCAGATGAAATCACTTCCACCGGCAGTATTCAAATCCTCATCCAATACAGGAGCTTCTACAGACTGTGATCCATCCACAAATTCGAAAATTGGATCACCGGTTGTTGCGTCAAAGCCTGTCAATTCGTAAATCACAGCAGTTACAGTTCCACCCACGGTGCTTCCACCACCAAGCGCAACTTGAATACCGTAATATTCTTCATCATTGTAAATATCGAAAAGGTTACCTGCGAAATCGCCGGCGTCCAATTGGAAGAAGGCTTGTGCTGTATTGATGTCACGAGCGTAAGTGCACTCGCTTACATCAAAGCTAATTGAGCTTGAGTTGTCTGTGGCATCGGCATCTGCTTCGTTTACCAATGCAGTACCCGTGATAGAATAAGCACCGACAGCATCGGGAATGTAGCTTGTCACAACAGACACAGTGTCTTTTGTCAATGAAAGCATATCAGGAGCCGGAGCTGTTTCAGTAGTTGTTACCAAAGTACCACCTTGGAAAATTTCCACTTGCAGACGTGCGTTAGTCAATGTTCCCAGACCTGTGTTTGACAGGATGCCGGTAACTTTAACCGAGTCAGCTTGAGCCAATGGAATTTGTGTGTAGTCCCAGTAGCCATCACCGAAGAATGGAGTGTTCCAGTCACCTTGGATTGTACGATCGAGCGTAAGGCTATATTCTTCGAGGTCACCAACAACTACGTTGTCAACACCGAAACCTGAAGCCCAGCTTCCAGCGTCAGACCAAGTGAAGCGCAAACGAACGTCTGCCTGTCCACCAAATTCGAACAACGTAATTACCAGCGTCTGCCAAAATCCTTCCTGAAGTGGGAAAAGACCGTCCACATCGCCGGAATAGTTTACTTGTGTCCAAGTAGTACCGCCGTCTGTAGAAGCTTGCAACCAGCCATCACCACCACCGAAGTTACCATCGTGATATATGTCGAAGGTTACCGCAGGATTGAGTGCTGCAGAGAAGTTCATTGAAGGAGTTTCAACATAAACCTCATCCATCAAACAGTCGCATGGGGGTGCGTCATCGTTTGCGCCGGCAAAACGGTTATTCACACCAACTTCAGCAACCGGCCAGTAGCTTCCGGCGTTAGCTGTAGTTGCGTTGTGCACAAAGAAAGCAGGGCCGCTGGTACCATCAGCCAAAGTGACATCGTTGGTTGACCAGTCGGTTGGCAAAGCGCCGGGCAGGTTACCGGTAGTTTGGAAGTCCTGCTCAAGGATAGTAACGCGCATCATACCGTCGTTGCTGCGAGCCTCCTGGCGATTCGGAACGAGGTTCGAAACGTTTTCACGGGTGAGGACATGCTTACGGGCGTTGGCAGGGGCATTGATTTGCGCCGTTGCCGCCGTACCCAAAAGCACTGTCATCGCTAATAAGTAGATTTTTTTCATTGAATTTGATTTTATGGGTCAATAAATTGGAGGCCAAATATAGAAATTTCAAGGCCTTACACCGATTTTACAAGACCAAAGTCATTTACCCTACAAGGTAATGATCAGGCGAATAAAAAAAGGCCATCTGTTCGATGGCCTTTTTTAAATCGTGGTCCGTAATGCCTTAGTGAATCGTCACCAACTGTGTGCTCGCAGCATCTGCAGTGCGAACGCGCAAGGTGTAAACACCCTTGGCCAAATGCTCAACATCAATGGCTGAAGTCATTTGGAAGTTTTTCGACTCTACCATTTTACCAGCGGCATCGAAAATTTCTACCGTATAGTTTTCACGCTGATTGGCCGCGATGTTGATGATTCCGCCGCCAACCGGGTTTGGGTATACGGTGATACCTTGAAGCTCTTGTGCGCCGGCAACTTCGTTCACATCAATACAGATTTCTGTGCTCAAACGGATGGCAAAGGCGTTTCCGTTTCCATATACCACACCATCCGCCGGTAAGAAAATCAAGCTAGAACTGTTCGGTTGTGGAACGGTTAAGTCATCCAAAACACGCACGTCGTTTGCATTTTCATTGCTGTAGCATGCCACGCTAGCGTAGTAAGCATCGGGATCCAAAGTAAGTGGTTCAGTCAACGGAATAGCGGCAAAGCCATTGTCAATATCGGTTTGTGAAATGATGTACGAATCACTTCCACCAAGAGGAGCGTCTACTACATCACCAAAAATGGAAAGCGTATCGTGCACGGCTGCGATTACTTCCGCTCCGGCAACGGTGCCGTTGGCCAGTTGAATCTTCACACAATTGAAGGTCTCTGTTTGTGATACCGGGAAATAAGTGAACATCATGAATTCATCGGCATTATCCGCATAGCTGTTTGTTCCGTATGAACCCAATGAGGCTGTTCCCGTAGGATGAATACCAATGGCATCCATAGAATATTCCGTTTCACTGACTTCGTAATAGCGCAACGCCGCATCGTTGGTTGCGTCACCATCGCTATTATCGCTGGTAACCGTGTAGTTCACATTATTCAATCCAAGTGCATTGCTAACCGCAACATAGTCATCCACCAACATGGTATCACCGGGCAACAATTCAGCTTGAGAGTATGTGGTGATGTTTCCGTTCAAATCAATGGCAACCGTAACATTCGACATGGCCTCGTAACCGAGGTTCTTCACCATGCAACCCACGTTCATTTCCGAAGGCATTTGCGATTGAAGGATGCGACCATATTCTTCGCCCGTTCCTGTAGAAGAAACATACGCGTTGAAGATTTTAGCGTCGTGCTGGAACTGCTCGTAAATTTTGATATCGTCGATGTACCAAGCGTAGCCCCAAATTCCGGTGAATTGCAGGCGCACCCACACTTGTGAGGCGTTACCGGCGATTTCGCTGATGTTAAAACTGCGCACGGTTGGATTACCCGGCGATACACTTGTGGTGAGTTCGCCATCTTCCCACACCTTATAAACACCGGGCAATGTGCTGATGTCAACTGTTGGATCAGGAAGCTCCGGGAACGTGCCATCGGTGCTGATCAGCAAGTAGGTTTGCTCATCCGTATAACGACGGTACTGTGTTTCGAACTCCAGCACCACGTATGGGTTCGCCGAAAGATCAATCGGATTGGCAGTGGTAATGTGGGGCTGCTCGTAGGCTACTCCGGCTTCATTACCATAGCCATCGGAATTATACATGGCGTAACCATTGCCGGCCGTGGTGCTCAGAATCGCAGGTGTTGCGTATGCTCCGGTACTTTCCAGGCCAACACCTATTTCAAAATCAGAGTTGAAGTCACCGCTATGCGCAATGATCCAGTTGGCGGGATTGGCAAAATCATCTGACCAAAGCGTCACACGATCTGCTCCGGAAACAGGTTCAGTGCGTTGTGATTCAACATAGGATGACTTCTGTGCGACAGGCGCGTCAGGAATAATTCGAGATGACGTGTTCTTTTGCGCATGGGCCGCTAAAGAGAAGGTGCACGCCACAAGTGATGCGTAAACAATTTTCATGGGATTAGGGATTAATTAAGCGTTAAACGTTTGGGCAAGGTAAGTGATTTTTCAATCCCTCAAAGTTGTGAAGAGAAAATTACACAGCGGACTTCTTCTCCACCCTCGCGGCCACAACAATGCTAACCTCATATAACATAACAATCGGCAGCGACACCAGCAACTGACTAGTGACATCCGGCGGTGTTAATACTGCTGCAATTATGAGATTCACCACAAAAGCATGCTTACGGTATTTGCGTAAAAAGTCGGCCGTAATCAAACCAATTTTACTCAAGAAATAAATGACCACCGGCAATTGGAAAAGCAGTCCGGTTCCGAACACCAGCGATGTCGTTAACTTAAGGTATGACAGCAGCGTGGGGTTGTTCTGCACATCCGCGAAGGTGTAATTCCCTAAGAACTGAACACTCAGTGGAGCCAACAGAAAATAGCCAAAGAGCACTCCGGCGAAAAACAGCGCCGACACATAAAATACAATGCCTCTTACCGCGCTTGATTCCTTCTGCTTGAGCCCCGGTTTAATAAAACTCCAGAGCTGCCAGAAGATGAACGGAAAAGCGATAATCAATCCGCCCATCAAACACACCAGAATGTCAGCATTCATATTGCCACCCATCGTTGTGCTCTGCAACTCGAGGCGTGGGGGCTCCAAACACAACTGGTCTTCGAGACCAATGGTATGCGACCATGAGCAGAAGGCCCGGTAGGTGATAAAGTCTGCCTTACGAGGACCCATGATGACCTCATTCACAACGAAATCATGGAAGATAATAATCACAATCACCCCAACGACAACGCCCACCACAGAGAAGAACAGTCGTCTGCGCAACTCTTCGAGGTGTTCCAAAAAGGACATGTCTTGTTTCGCCTCTGCCACGTCGTTAGAAAATTCCTTCTTTTAAGATATCGTGCAAGTGAATGATACCCTTGTACAGTTCACCATTCGTCACCACCAATGTGGTAATGTTATGCTTCTCCATGAGTTGAAACGCTTCCACAGCGAGTGATGACGCATCAACCGTTTTGGGTGATTTTCCCATGATGTCTCTTGCGGTTAACGACTTGAGATTGTCCGCGTTTTCCAGCATTCGGCGGATGTCGCCATCGGTAATCACACCAACCAATTTCTTTTTATCCACCACTGCGGTTGCGCCTAGACGCTTGGAGCTGATTTCCACAATAACCTTCTTGATAGAAGCTTGCGGCGAAACAGCGGGAGCCGCATCGGAGCCCAGCAAATCACTGACTTTCGTGTAGAGTTTTTTGCCAAGAGCGCCCCCGGGATGGACACGCGCGAAATCACGACTAGTGAATCCGCGCTGCTCCATGAGCGCTACGGCCAATGCGTCTCCCATAGCCAACTGTGCCGTGGTGCTCACGGTTGGCGCCAGGTTATTGGGGCATGCTTCACGTTCAACCGGCACGAACAATACTTCGTCTGCGTGGCGATGGAGAAAGCTCTTCGCGTTGCTAACCATGGCCACGAGTGGATTTCCAAGGCTTTTCACCAAAGGAACCAATACTTTGATTTCCGGTGAATCACCACTTTTGGAAATGCACAGCACGATGTCCTGCTTTTGAATGGTGCCAAGATCGCCATGAATAGCATCGGCAGCATGCATGAAAACGGCAGGTTGACCGGTGCTGACAAGTGTTGCGACAATTTTCTGAGCAATGTTGCCGCTCTTACCAATGCCCGTGACGACCAATCTTCCCTTTGATTTCAGGATCCGCTGAATCACAGCCGCAAATCGCCCATCGATGGATGCTGCGAGATTGTGCAACGATTCCGCTTCCAGCGCGAGTGTTCGCTTGGCTGACTGAAGCACATCCGATGAAGATTTTACTCCCATAATAGTGTCGGCAAAGATGCACCGAAGTTAACGACCCTCGAAATGCAAGTGGCAAAATGAGTCGGTGATGCCCCGATTCACCGGGTTGAACAAAATCGACCCTTTCTTGTTTTAAAAGATTAGCTACCTTTTACAAAACCCTTATTTGACGGTCATTTCAGCAACATCTTTGACCCGAAAAAAGATTTTTTTGTTCGCGTTTTCGATGCTACATTCGCTTCCCTTTTTTTGAAAGGGTTGTCACTACAGTGTTAAGCACCGGCTATTCGTGGTGCAGGTAGTGAGGACGTATTATCACATTGCAACCTGATTTAGATATGCAAACACTTACCGAGCTATCTCCCAAAGAAGCGCTCAAACAGTTTTTTGGATTTAATAATTTCAAAGGTCTCCAAGAGGACGTTGTAAACTCAGTCCTGGATGGCCACGATACGTTTGTCATCATGCCCACCGGAGGCGGTAAGTCACTGTGCTATCAGCTGCCGGCCATTATGCTCGAGGGAACGGCTATTGTCGTTTCGCCGCTCATTGCACTCATGAAAAACCAGGTGGATGCCATTCGCGGATTTTCAGACAGTGACGGTGTAGCGCATTTCATCAACTCTTCCCTCAATAAAACAGAAATCAATCAGGTTAAAAGCGACATTCTCGAAGGAAAGTGCAAGCTGCTTTATGTGGCTCCTGAATCGCTGAATAAAGACGAAAACGTCGAGTTTTTCCGTGGCGTGAAAATCTCATTCGTGGCCATTGATGAAGCACACTGTATTTCGGAGTGGGGTCATGACTTCCGTCCGGAGTACCGCCGCTTGCGCCCGATCATCGAACAGATTGCCGATTGTCCAATCATGGCGCTTACAGCAACTGCAACACCCAAAGTTCAGCAGGACATTCAGAAGAACCTCGGCATGTTGAATGCGAAGTTGTTTAAAGCTTCCTTCAACCGCGCCAATTTGTACTACGAGATTCGCCCGAAGAACAACGTTGGCAAGCAGATCATTCAATACATCAAAGCCAACAGCGGTAAGAGCGGCATCATCTATTGCCTCAGCAGAAAGAAGACCGAAGAAATTGCGGAGCTGTTGCAAGTGAATGGGATCAAGGCGTTGCCTTACCACGCCGGAATGGATGGCGGACAGCGCAGCAAGGTGCAAGACAAATTCCTGATGCAGGATGTGGATGTCATCTGCGCCACCATCGCCTTCGGTATGGGTATCGACAAGCCCGATGTGCGCTTTGTCATCCACCACGACATTCCAAAAAGTCTGGAGAGTTATTACCAGGAAACCGGTCGTGCCGGCCGCGATGGAGGTGAAGGTGTATGTGTGGCGTTCTATTCACCCAAAGACATTGAGAAGCTCGAGAAGTTTTTGCAAGGCAAGCCTGTTGCTGAGCAAGAAGTAGGCATGCTGCTTTTACAGGAAGTTATAGCGTATGCTGAAACGTCGATGAGCCGCAGACAATATCTGCTGCACTACTTCGGTGAAGAGTGGGATCCCGTGAACGGCGAAGGCGCCGGTATGGACGACAACTCACGTAACCCAAAGGAACAATTCGACGGAAGCGCAGAAGTGAAGATGATCCTCGAGTGCATTGCTGAGTTTAAAGAGCTGCACAAAGCGGCGTTCATCTGCAAGGTGATTGCGGGAATCAAGAATTCAGAAGTGACGACTTACAAAGGTCATCAAAGCAAATACTTCGCAGAAGGAAAAGAGCAGGACGAGAAGTTCTGGAACGCCATTGTGCGTCAGATGTATGTGCGCGGGCTCGTAGCGAAAGAAGTGGAAACTTACGGTACACTCAAGATAACCGCCGAAGGAAAGGCCTTCATGAAGAAGCCCGAGCCGTTTATGGTGGTGAAAGAAGTGGAGATTGGCGAAACCGACGACGATGATTTGATCATCCCAAAACAGGGCGGTGGCGCGGTCGACGAGACACTGTTCAAGATGCTCAAAGACCTGCGTCAGCGTATTGCCAAGGAAAAAGGTATTCCGCCTTATGTGGTCGTGCAGGATCCTGCGATGGAAGAAATGTGCACGCAGTATCCGATTACGCTCGACGAGATTGCACAGATTGGTGGTGTTGGAAAAGGCAAAGCGCAGAAATTCGGTCAGCCATTTATCGACCTCATTCAGAACTATGTGAACGAGCATGAGATTGAGCGCCCGATTGACTTCGTTGTGAAGTCGACCGGCAACAAGAGCATGCAGAAGGTGCAGATTATCCAGAATATTGATAAGCGCATACCATTGCCCGATATCGCGAAAGGGTTGGGCAAAAACATGGGTGACCTCATTACGGAATTGGAAACCATCGTTTCATCGGGCACCAAGCTCAATATTCAATACTTCATCGATGACGAGCTGGACGAAGACCAGAAAGACGAAATCTTGTAGTACTTCATGCAAGCTGAAACCGACGAGATCCGCTCCGCTGAAGAGTATTTCGATGGCGACTATGAAGAGGAGCCGTTGAGGTTGATGCGGATTAAGTTTATGAGTGAGGTGGGGAACTAGCACAGAGTGAGTTTGTGGAATCAGCGAAAATGTTACCGTGAAAAGCAGTATATTGTTGACGCTTTTCACGATAAGTTGGCGTTAGAAAAATGATCAACCAAACCACAAAAAACAAATTAGAAAGCCTACAGAAGCAATACACCTCGTTGGCGAAGGGCAACGAGAGGTTGCTAAAAGAAATAGCGCTTGCCGAAATCCCCGAAATGGTTTACAACTCAAATGCTATTGAAAATTCCACACTCACCTTAGAAGATACCGAAAAGATTTTGGCCGGGGGATCTCCGGAACGAAAAGTAAGTGTGCGGGAAATCTACGAGGCCAAAAACCTGGCAAAACTTACGGAAACTTTGTTGGAAAAGGACAAACACAAACTTACCGTAAAACTCATTTTAGGTTTTCACAAGACGCTGCTTACGCATATTGATGACGCCATTGCAGGACGTTTTCGCGGCGGCAAAGAATGGGTACGGGTTGGGAATCACCTGGGTGCAAATCCGCAATTTGTGCCTCCGCTGATGCAAGAATTAGTGGACGGTTACAACCAAAACAAAACAGACTATTTTTTAGATGCTATTGCTCACTTTCATGCCGAGTTTGAAACCATTCACCCATTTGTGGATGGTAATGGGCGAATGGGAAGGGTACTTATCAATTTGCAACTGATGAACGCAGGTTTGCCGCCAATCATCATTCAACATAAAAACAAAAAGACAGCATACTATCCGCTATTTACCAAATACCAGTCTTCGATGAAATTTGGTGGTTTTACCGAATTGTTTGCGGTGCTTTTGCAAGAAGCATTAAACAAACGCATTACCCTGCTAACGGCAAAGAGAATAATTCCACTCTCGCTTTGGGCAAGCCGAAACAACATCAAAGCAAATGTGGCTGCGAATAAAGCCAAAAGGCAAACTATTCCTGCTTTTCGTTCCAGAGAAAAATGGATGATCGCAGAGGAATATCGATCTACAGAATGAACGGGGCAGAAGACGTGCGACAGCTCAAGACTTTTGGATGAAGAGGTGCGTTTATTAGCCCATGATTTTCATCGTGGGAAATTTGAAGGATTATATCTCCATCAATAACGTTTCGAAATTTTTCGGTGTAATCAAGTTGGTTGAGGCTTCGGGATAGGCACTGGTAAATGCAGTGCTCACATTTCCACGAGCCTTTTCATTCCACTTGAATTCGAAGGCCTTTAATCCAATGGCAGATTCTTCAACCAAATCTACTTCCTGTTGCGCAGTTGTGCGCCAGAAATAGGAACTCACCGTTGCCTGCTCATTGTTGATGAGTTTGCGCCGTTCGCTCATCATCCAGTTTTCCCAGAGCATCCCGGCATCCGCACGCATATCCATTGGGCTCCACTGTTCGATGATGGCATTGCGGATACCATTGTCTACGAAATAAATCTTACGCGATTTCTTCAACTCGTTGCGCTTGTTGCGTTGAAAGCTGGGCACGCGAAAAACAACAAAGGCCTTTTCAAGTAAATCGATGTAACGATCTACGGTTGAAACATCGAGCCCGGTGTTGATGGCCAATTCATGATTAGAAACTTGTTGTCCGATTTGAAAAGCGAGCAGTTTCAACAGGCGTTCGAACTTCTCAGGCTTCTGTATTTTTTCGATGGCGTAGATATCTTTGTAGAGATAGCTTTCGCTGAGCTCCTTCAAACGGCGCTCTTCACGGCCGCTCTGCACCACGATTTCGGGATAATAGCCATACACCAACCGTTGCTTGAGATGTGACGTTTCATCAATCAACCCATGGTGTCGCACCATTTCACGGAAGCGCAACGGATACAACTGGATAGACCATTTTCTACCGGTCATCGGTTCCTTCGTCTTGCCCGAAAGTTCCAGTGCAGACGAACCTGTGATGAATAATTCAACATCGGGCATCTGATCTACGAGCTGTTTGCCGATGAGCCCAACATCCTCGATGCGCTGCGCCTCGTCGATGACGACAATTTGATTATTGGCCACCAGCGTTTTCAAATAGGCCGTGCCTGCATTTTTCAATCGCTCCCGAATAGTAGCATCATCGCCATCGAGCCAGAGTACATTTTTTTTATTACCAAAAGGAGTCTTAAACAAGGTGGTTTTGCCCACCTGCCGCGGCCCGGTAAGGACGATGGCCTTGCCCTTTTTTCGCAAATCGGCGACAATTTCAGCTAAATCCCTGTTTATCATGGCGCAAAGATAGAAAACCCCCGAAAAGAACCGAAAAATATATAGTTATTTGTCGGTTACGAACGGCTTGGACTTAGGAGCCTCTTCGATATTACGGGTACAAAACGCATGACATATTAAGCCTTTTTTCTCGGCTCATATGCTTTCAGGCGTTCCACCTCACTTTCTAATAATTGGATATACTTCTCAGTATGAGAACTAGCGTAATTGTGTTGCTCTCTCACCTCAACACCATGCACATTCTGGTTATTGGAAACATTGAAAATGTTCGTCACATCAAAGTTCAAGATCTGGGAAACACTCACCTCGAGAACCTCAGCAATTCTATACAGTTTAGAAAGAGTAAGATCAACTTCTCCTCGCTCCAACTTACTGTAGCCGGACAAACTCATTTCAAGTTCCGATGCAATGTGCTCCCGTGTCACGTTCTTCAGTTCACGAAATTTCTTGATGTTATCGATGACTTGTTTCATTGTTTTTTCCGCTAAAGTAATAAAATAGTCTAATCAGAAGTGCAAGTTCCTTTAAACTACCAATTTCAACAAGCGTGCATTATATTTTTGCATCAACGCTCAGGGTACATTAACATTAGCAACAAACGAAAGTTTATGAACAAAGAAAAACTGTCTCAATTATATTCGTTAGCCTTAGTAGCGTTTATTATCTGGTTCGCTGTAAGCAAAATTCGTAGCTGTAACAAAAACAGTACACCAAAAAATCCCATTCAAGAAACAACACAGCCTATACAATCAAGCGAACCAATTCGGAAGGAACAGGCTGTTGAAGCGCCTAAACCGAAAGAAAAACCAAAATTATGTGACTGTCAAAACGAATACTATCATAAAATGGCATATGAAGCTTTGGGTACCGTTTCAACGCCGCATTCGCAAGAATTTCTAGACGATTGCTTTTTGATATACTCACTTGAAAAAGTAACCTTCGCAAACTGTGGCCTAACTGACTACGATCCAAACTTCAAAGCGCAGTAGTCATTTAGTAGCTGAGTACTCTATCAAACAACTCATAATAAACACACAATTCCTCATGAGAAACTCACTGTTGATTATTGTCATCGCCATAATTTCATCCTGTAAATCAGAATACAAAAGCCCATACCCTGCCGATCAAGATCTCTTTTTAAATGAAGTGAGATCCTACGCAAATCAATACACTGGTAATGAAAATGGCGCCTTCAGGACTAAGCTTCGTATGAAGCGAGCAACATGGATAAAAACACAAGCACAACTCAAAAAAGGCGTGACCGGGTGGGTTGGTGAGGTAAAGGATGTGTCTACCAGCTCCGTTGATAATGCAATATCCTTATCACTAAATTTTTCCGGCTATCCAATCGAAATAAAAACATGGAGCAACTTCCTTTCGGATAACTTGTCTGGAGAAAAGACTATGATTGAATTAAATTCTGCGCTCGGGCAAAAAATTGTTTCTCTAAGAATCGGGCAGAAAGTCAAATTCTCCGGTAAATTTTTGACTGACAATGGCGAAAATGGAATAGAGGAAATGAGCATAACGGAATCAGGTTCTATGACAGAACCTGAATTCACTTTTATATTCTCTGACATTGCTCCTATTAACTAAAGAATGACATCCTTCAGAATTACAACAGCAGAAACGAAAAATGAAAAACATTAGCATCAAAATCAGCTTAGCACTATTGGTTCCATTCTTTACAATTGGGTGTGACAATACCAACACGAAAATTGATGAAAAAAAAACTATTGAAAAAAAGGATGAGCCACTTGAAAAAACGCCGATTGAGGAAATTAAGATTGGCAACCAAATTTGGGCAACAAAAAACTTAAGCGTAACATCCTTCAGAAATGGTGACGCCATTACCGAAGTAAAAAACAACTCAGATTGGGAAAAGGCTGGGGACAACAAGCAACCAGCTTGGTGTCATTACAATAACGACCCAACTAATGATGCAAAGTACGGTAAATTATATAATTGGTATGCCGTCAATGATCCAAGAGGCTTAGCACCTCAAGGTTGGCATATTCCAAGTGATGCGGAATGGACATCGTTAATCAATAACCTTGGTGGCGAGGATTTATCGGGAATCCAAATGAAAAGTGAAGATGGTTGGAAAGAAGGAGGTGCAATGCTGGGCGGAGGGAATAATAGTTCCGGATTTTCAGGTGTTCCTGGTGGGACTCGCTTTTATGATGGCACATTCGAAGACATTGGTGCTAAAGGTTTCTTTTGGAGTTCCAGCAGGAATGAATCACCAAATGGTGCTTGGTATAGGTTACTGAGCTATGACCTCGTTCAAACACCTCGAAGAAGTACAAATCAACTTGAAGGGCTATCTGTGCGCTGCCTCAAGGATTAACTCTCCTTGTTTTTGAATCACAAAACTTTCAATTTCGTTGACGCTGTTATCGATAGTGACTAAAAATTCAGTTTTCGAGGGTGCTTTCCATTTCAAATTACTACCAAATATTATGAGTGACCTAGACAGTGGGCTGTACTACATGGCAAGCAAAAATCCAAAGGCCTTTTTGCTGGGTCTTTTGTTCGCAATACTCGGAATTGTAGTATACTACTACAGCAACACAAAAGATATATATGCACTGATTGAATTCTATAAAAACGATTCAGATTGTTGCGTTTGTTTGAACGCTCCTAGGGCCTTTCTGACGATGTTCTATGTTTTACTTTGTGCCATGGGCGGGTTTGTCTTGGGCTACTCGATTGGCAAAATTCTTTTTAAACAATAATGGGGAAATCGTCCAGGCCCAATGTTTTTACTAAAATCTTTGTTGCCCTATCTATCATTATATCTGTCTTAGCTTTTAGCTCGTTGTTCAGTTACAACATATTTAAAACTCTTGGATATTTCTGCCACCAACTTCCAAGCAGGTGTTTTAACATAAATGGTAATCAAATGGGTATTTGCTGCAGATGTATGGGTTTATATCTCGGTGTGAGTTTATACGGCCTTTATATGTTAAGAGGAAAGCAGAGTGTATATATTATTCTTAGCGGTTTCTCTGCAGCGGCGGCAACAATCCATTGCAAAATAAATGGAATTGAAACAAACAATATCTCAAGATTTCTTAGCGGCGCATTGGTTGGGGCTACGGTTGTATTCTTCTTTGACTTGCTAACATCAGTAATTGCAACGTCATACCTTAAAATCTTGCATTACATAGACACCAAACTATCATAAGATGTGAGCTTACGGATTCACTTGTCTTCAGTCGGATAAACATCACAGGAAGTGCATTAATCATGAAAATCTTATCTACCAATGCAATCCGTAATCAAATAGTCTCTTACACCAACTTCCCCAACAACACATTCATGCTCACCTTCGCCTCCACAATCTCCCTCACCCGATCAATGCTGACGCGCTCTTGCTGCATGCTGTCGCGCTCGCGGATGGTGACGCAGTTGTCAGTGAGGGTGTCGTGGTCGATGGTGATGCAATACGGTGTGCCAATCGCATCCTGGCGGCGGTAGCGGCGACCAATGGCGTCTTTCGCGTCGTACTGTAAGTTGAAATAGAGTTTCAGTTGGTCCACAATTTCGCGCGCTTTTTCGGGCAATCCGTCTTTGTTGAGCAAGGGTAACACTGCTACTTTCACCGGTGCCAGTGCGGGCGGTATGCGCAACACCACGCGTTCTGAGCCGTCTTCCAGTGTTTCTTCGTTGTAGGCATACGTGAGCGTAGCGAGGAACATGCGGTCGAGACCGATCGATGTTTCAATCACATACGGCACATAGCTCTCTCCGCTTTCGGTTTCATGGTAGCGCAGTTTTTTGCCCGAGAATTTCTCGTGGTTGCCCAAGTCGAAGTCGGTGCGTGAGTGAATGCCCTCAAGCTCTTTGAAGCCCATTGGGACGTTGAACTCGATGTCGCACGCAGCGTTGGCGTAGTGCGCCAGTTTGAGGTGATCGTGAAACTTGTAGTTCTCTTCGCCCATGCCCAATGACTTGTGCCACTTGATGCGCGCATCTTTCCAGTAGTTGTACCACTCACCATCGGTGCCGGGCTTGATGAAGAACTGCATCTCCATCTGTTCAAACTCGCGCATGCGGAAGATGAACTGACGGGCGATGATTTCGTTGCGGAAAGCCTTACCGATTTGCGCAATTCCAAACGGAATCTTCATACGGCCGCTCTTCTGCACGGTGAGGAAGTTGACGAAAATACCTTGTGCAGTTTCCGGGCGCAAGTAGATGGTAGCCGCATCGCCGGCCACAGAGCCAAGCTCGGTAGAGAACATCAAGTTGAACTGACGCACTTCTGTCCAGTTGCGTGAGCCTGTTTCAGGGTCGGCAATTTCCAGATCTTCGATGAGTTGCTTCAAGCCCACGAGGTCTGAAGCTTCCAGAGCGGCTTTCATGCGGCCCTCCACGTTGTTTATTTTCTCCTGATTGCGCAACACCTTGGGGTTGGTTGCGCGGAATTGTTCTTCGTTGAATGCATCGCCAAACTTGTTCTTCGCCTTCTCAACTTCCTTGTCGTTTTTGGCTTCGAGCTTCTTGATGTAGTCTTCCAACAACACATCGGCGCGGTAGCGTTTCTTCGAATCTTTGTTGTCGATGAGCGGATCGTTGAACGCATCGACGTGTCCGCTGGCCTTCCAGGTGGTGGGATGCATGAAGATGGCCGCATCGATTCCTACGATGTTTTCATGCAGACGCGTCATGGCCTTCCACCAATATTCTTTGATGTTGTTTTTCAGTTCTGAACCATACTGACCGTAGTCGTAGGTAGCGCTGAGGCCGTCATAAATTTCGCTCGATGGAAAAACATAGCCGTATTCCTTACAGTGCGAAATGATCTTCTTGAGTTTGTCGTCTGAATTCTGCATGGCGGCGCGAAAGTACTAAGGGCGAAGCGCTTCCACAACCATAGGCTTTCAAGGAGAAGCAACCTTTTGTCGTGCCGGATAGACTATCCTCAACACAAAACAGCAATCTTTGCTGCCTAATCCATTGATGATGAAAAAAACAGTACTAAGCACACTTCTTGCACTTTGTATTTCGGTTTTTGGTTTCGCACAGGCTCCGTTGAACTATGCGTTTAGCCAAGAATTACAGGGCTTTTACACGCCTCTTGAGAATAGCGCCACGGTATTTACTACATCATTCGATGACGTGATTTCGCCGGCCATTTCAATTCCGGCATTTACCATGGGCGGAGAGCAATACACCACCATGTATATCAATTCCAATGGATTCATTGCCCTGGGCTTAGCCACAAACCCAAGTGTGTATACGCCGTTGTCATCGTTCTCTAATAGCCCTATCATTTCGCCATTCGGACGTGACTTGCAAAGTGTAGATGCTACATCAAGCATCAGTTACAGCATCGATAATTCAGGCACGCACGTGCAGTGGCAGAACGTTCGTCGCTTCGGCGTGAACGGTGAGAGCTTTTCATTTCAAGCCCACTTATTGCCTTTCGATTCAGTGATCACCTTTGTGTATGGTCCAATGAACAACATTGCGCCCAACCCCGGTTTCGCGCAAGTTGGTTTGCGCGTTGGTACAGGTTCATTTCCGCTTCAATTGGCGAACCGCAGTGTGACCATTGATCAAACTTGGTTTCCATCAGCTGCCGGAATATCGAACACATCTACCTGCGCATTTTCCAATTTGGTGCAGCCTTTCAATGGCCTGACATACGTGTGGGGCGCCAGCAACGTTGGTGTAGGCGGATGCACGGATGTGATGGCATGTAATTTCAATTCCGGCGCCGGATTCAATAATGGCAGTTGCGAATACTGCTCTTGTCAAACCTGCGGTTGTATGGATTCTACCGCATGCAACTTCGATATGAACGCTACTTACAGCGTTGCGTGTAACTATGGCTGTTATGGCTGTACAGATCCCATCGCCACTAACTACAACCCAAATGCTACCGTCGACAACGGACAGTGTTTCTATGCCGGACCCGGTGAGACGTGTAGCGACCCCTTCCTGTTGGAATGCGGCGTAACCTACACCAACAGCACGGTGGATGTCGACAACGACAATGTAGCGGCAGGCACCAGCAGCTGTCAGGGAAGTTTCGGTACCGGAGGCCAGCACTGGTATGCTTTCACAGTTGAAACCCCACAAACCATTCAACTTTCAACCATTAGCAACAACACTGACTTCGATACAAAGCTTCATGTGTTTTCAGCCACCAGCTTCAGTGCATGCGGTGCGTTGAATTGCCTTACCAGCAACGATGATAGTGGCGGAACCATGCAATCATCAGTGACGTTCAGCGCAACACCCAGCTTGATTTATTTCGTTCGCGTAGGAGGTTTCGCTAATCAGGAAGGTAGCTATGAACTCACGACCACCGGCTTGTGTGCCCTTGGTTGTATGGATGCCACAGCCTGTAATTACGATGCTTCGGCCGTTACGGATGACGGATCATGTGAATTCTGCTCATGCAACACCCAATGTGGTTGCACTGATCCTGCAGCCTGCAACTTCGATGCGCAAGCAACCACAGACGACGGCTCTTGCTACAGTTCTATTTGGGTCAATATTGGTCCTGATTTCAGCATTTGCGCTGGACAAACGGTATTTCTCGGAGGTTATACAGATGCTGTCGGAGCCACTTTCAACTGGACTTTCGACGGAGTTACTGTTTCAACGGATTCGGTATTGATGGTAGAAGCTACGACCACGGGCATCTATGAACTCACGGTTACGGATGCGGGCGGCTGTTCAAGCGTTGACTACATGTTACTTTATGTCAATGATTGCGTGGCCGGCTGTATGGACAGTATGGCGTGTGACTTCGACCCTTTAGCGAACACTCCAATTAACTGTGACTACTCGTGCATGGGTTGCACCGACACCGAGGCGTTGAACTATGATGCTACTGCAACCATTGACAATGGCTCTTGTTTCTTTGCAGGAGAGGGCACAACCTGCTCGAACCCGATTAGCTTGTCGTGTGCCGAAGGATGGTATAGCGGTATAACCGTTGGTGTTGCCAATGACAACGCTACTAGCGGCGCCAATGTGTGCAGCGGCGGATCTACCGGTGGACAACGCTGGTACGTTTACGAGGCGGCGTTCAATTCGACCATTACGGTAAGCACGATTAACTCATTGACCAATTACGACACCTATTTAAAAGTGTATGCGGGATCATGCGGAAACCTCAGCTGCGTGGCCTTTAACGATGATATCCCCGGCACCAACTTCCAATCCCAAGTGGTATTTGACGCGCAAGCCGGCGCTACGTATTTCATTCGTGTGGGTGGCTTTGCGTCGCAACAGGGCACGTTCGGTCTCACATTCGAATGTGGAGGTGGCTGTTTGGATCCGCTCGCGTGTAACTTCCAGGAGAACGCTCCTTTCGATGACGGTTCATGTACCTACGGTCAAGACTGCTATGGCTGCACAGACCAGGAGGCTGCTAACTACGAGCCACAAGCGGTTTACAACGAGGGCTGCGAATACATTACTACCATTACTGTTTACCACGATACTAATGGCGATGGCGTGCGTCAGAGCAATGAGCCCGGCATGTCGAACTGGGCAGTTAGCATTCCTGCGCTAAACGCCACCATTTTCACCAACAACAGTGGTGTTGCTACATTGAACGCCGGTGCAAACGACTACGAAATTACCTTAATCAACAACTCATCTTCATGGGTAAGCTCAAGTCCAACGTCGGTTACTATCACAGTTCCAACTTCGGTAAACGCTTCTTTCGGATTGGTGCCCGCTACCGGTGAAGAATTCTTTGCTGCCGGCCCTTATGATGGCTTCTGGGATATCATCCATTGTGAAGATGGTTATGAGGCGGGTGTTTTCTTAAACAATCTCGGTACCGTGGATTTGTCGGGAACACTGACGCTAAGCTGCAGTAACCTGTTCACGCCCGAACAAGACACGTACAGCAGTATTGCTCCGGATCAAACCGCACCCGGTTTTGCGCAGTGGAACATCAGCAATTTCGCGGCGGGAAGCAATGGTATTTTCTCTTTCCACATTGATGGTCCCGGTCCGATTAATCTGGGGACAACATACCCGTTCACATTGCACCTCGTATTAAATGACGCTCAAGGCAACGTGATTTATGATAACACGTGGACCACGACTCCATTTATCGCTTGCTCCTACGACCCGAATGATTTGACCGCTACACCGGAAGGTTATGAGGCGCCCCATTTTGTGTTGGCCGGTGATCGCTTGCAATACCGTGTGCGCTTCCAAAACACCGGAAATCTGCCGGCCGAAGATGTGCGCATCGTTGGTTCGCTTGATCCAACCAAGTTTGATCTGAGCACCTTTGCACCGCTCTATGGATCTGCGCCATTTGTGACGTGTTTACTCAACAACGGAACGATTGACTTTACATTCAACGACATCTACCTGCCCGATGCAACCAATAATGAACCTGAGTCGCATGGCTTTGTGGTGTATGAAGTGCGCCTGCAGCCCGGTGTGAGCCCCAATGAGGTGGTCTTGAATCAGGCTTCGATTTATTTCGATAGCAATCCTGCGATCATTACCAACGAAACGTATCACACCATTTTCGATTGCTCCTCTTTCTCGGGCATGACGGGTAACGCGTCACTATGTGATGGTGAGGTGATGTCTTTATCCGCAGAGCAACCTTATGTCGAGTCTTATGTGTGGACAGTGGATGGCATCGCTATGACCAATGTGTCATCAACCATGGAGGCCACGCTTACTGAGGGTCTGCATTCGGTAAACGTGCTGACCTCGAACCCACTTTGTGGCGAAACTCACTCCATGGATGTAATTGTCCATGCGTTGCCAGCCATTACCGTTCCTGCAGATGCCGACGTGTGTGAAGGCGAAGCGGTTGTGTTGAACGCCACAGCGGAAGGTGCCATCGTTTGGACCAACAACATGAACAACGGCAGCAACTTCACTCCGATGGCGGATGTCACACTCACGGCTTCTGTTATTGACGAAAATGGTTGTGAAAACGCAGCCAATTGGGACATTAACGTATTGCCCGTTCCTTCTGCCGCCTATACCGTTGATGGTGTAACCTTGACCGCACAGGATGGTGATGCGTGGCAGTGGTTTTTGAATGATGTTGCCATTGAAGGAGCGACCTCGAACTCTTATGTAATGACTTCCACAGGGACTTACAGTGTAATGGTGACCGGCATGAATGGCTGCGGCGTTATGGGCGGCGTCACCAACTACACGGTGGGTGTTCTTGAGGCTTCCGATGCAGGTATATCTGTTTTCCCGAATCCGATGGATCAAACGGCGCGCATTCAGTTGCCGGCGGGTGTATTCAATCTGCAGATTCGCGACATGACCGGTCGCTTGGTTTGGTCGCAGAGTGCATGTCAACATTCCTACACACTCGAGCGTGGCACTTTAGCTTCCGGCAATTACCAATTGGTGATTCGCGGTGAGTCGATTTATGCAACACAACGATTGATGGTGAAATAATCCAACGAGCTTTATAAGGAAAACCCGGCGCAGCGATGTGTCGGGTTTTTTATTGTGGTCTTCGCGTGAGAGCTCTTTTTATCGCAGAGCCCGCGGAGGAATTACACGCAGAGAAGACTTTAGTTTCGCATGCTACAGAGGGGTCTTCCACATCGCGGTCTTTGCATGATTCTCCCTTTGCGATACTTTGCGTGAAAGCATTTTCCCTTTGCGTGAAAGCACTTTCTCTCGCAGAGCCCGCGGAGGAATTACACGCAGAGAAGACTTTAGTTTGGCTTGCCACAGAGGGGTTTTCCCATCGCGGTCTTTGCGTGATTCTTCCTTTGCGTTCCTTTGCGTGAAAGCTCTTTTCCCTTTGCGTCTCTTTGCGTGAAAGCCATTTTTTCTCGCAGAGCCTGCGTCAACCCATTGATTCTAATGTTAAATCATACATCCCTGCACGAATTCTCATAAATTCCACCCGAATTCTCAAAAAAGCCCACAGGGGGGTCTGTAGCAGGTTTCATTTGCGACCTAACTGTAAAACGCCCTATTGAATATGGTAAAATGTCTAATCATCGACGATGAGAAAAACGCCAGAGACAATCTGAACGCCCTCATCGAAAAATACTGCCCCCAGTTGGAGGTAGTAGGCTTTGCTGTCTCCGGACTCGACGGTCTGCATCGCATTGAAGAACTGCGGCCCGATGCCATCTTTTTGGATGTGCATATGGCTGATATGGATGGTTTCAGCGTACTTGGCAAGCTGGATAAATTCAAACCCATGGTGGTCTTTGTGACTGCCTTTGACCGTTACGCCATGAAAGCCATTCGTTCGAGTGCCATCGATTACATCCTGAAGCCCATCAGCATTAAAGAGCTGCAGGGTGCGGCTGAAAAGCTGGAGCAATTGCTGGAGCTGAAAAAGAAAAATCCCGGCTTCGAAGAGGGCTATGCGGATGCCCTCAAGCTTATGGTGCAAACTTCCAAGCAAGAAGGCCCCATGCGCATTGCGCTTCCGGATTTCTCAGGCTATCGCTTTGAGAGTGTCGGGGATGTTGTGCGACTGGAAAGCGACAGCAACTACACCAACATTCACCTCAAGAATGGTGAGAAGGTACTGGTGAGTAAACCCATGAAGCACTTCGAGGATTTTTTGGATGATACCGAATTCGTGCGCATTCACAACTCGCACATCATCAACGTGTCTTACCTCAAAGGGTATTTGCGCGATGATGGCGGCATGGCTGAGCTCATGGACGGCACGAAGCTGCAAATCGCCAAGCGCAGGTTGCCGCTCTTCCTCGATACGATTAAAAACAGATTCCTCAAGCCTTGATGAGACTTTTACGCAACACGTTATTTGCATTCCTGATTTGTCTTCAGACGCTGGCGTTGGGGCAGATCAGGCAGCACGTTTCCTACCGCCATTTCGATACGCGCGACGGATTACCATCCACGCGATTAAATGGCTTATTGGAAGACAGCCGCGGCTATATCTGGGCAATCTCCGACAAAGGGGCGGCTCGTTACAACGGTTATTCATTCGAAGTTTTTACCACAAAGAATGGCCTGCCCAGCGATAACGTATTGCTCATCCATGAAGACCTCAAAGGCCGCGTCTGGTTTTTGTGCGGAACGCAATACGCCTACCTCGAAAACGACAGCATTCGCTTGTTCAAGGGCAACGACGTCATCAAAAAGCAACTCAAGGGAAAGGAACGTCCGGCCTCCTTGTTTTTCGAAAAAGATACCATGTGGGTCACCACGATGTATGGCACACAACTCTTCAAGAGTGTGGGCGACAGCGTCGTTGAATTCAATCCGACCGTTCAAGGCGATACGCGTGAGGTCATGTATTACTTGCGCAAAGCCGGTGACAAGTTGCTCGCCTTGAAAACGGGTGAGCCTGATGGGCCTGATCAGGTCATTACACGCGACAAAATCAATTTTCTTTTGCGCGTTTCCCAAAGCTGTAAGCTCTCGTGCAGTGTGGAAATTACACCCGATTTATGGGCGCTTGCGGGCCCGGAGGCGTATGTCATCTTCGACACGCAGGGCAATGTAGAAGCTTACTTCAGCAGCACACTTAAAGAATTTTCGTCGCTCGATCGCGACCGCAACGGCAACCTCTGGATTTGCAAGGGTGACGGTGCGTACCTCATTCGCGATTACATGAGTGGCATGCGCAATGCGCGCAATTATTTTCCGGGACAATACATCTCGGCGATGGTACAAGACAAGGCCGGCAACTATTGGTTCGCCGACCGCAACAACGGCTTATTCTTCGTGCCGAGTTTGGATATGGTTTCCATTCAAACCGATGAACCAACAAAGCAAAGCAAGTTTGTATCGGTCAAGAAATTCAACAACACCCTTTACACCTGCGATGCAGCGGGTAATATTTATTCGTTCGGCGACAACGACAGTTTGCGCTCCGTAACGCCGGTGGATTTGACAGGCCTTTCGTTTGACTTTACGCTCATGCCGAATGGCCGCATGATTCGCGGCAAAAGTCCGCAGTTGCAGGAAATGAACGGGCGATTGGTCGCTGCACTCGACACCAATGCCGTGGTGCGCAAGAGTATCTTATTGTCGGATGGTCGTGCGGCGTTTGCCCTGGCGGATGGTCTCGCATTTTACGACACCAACATTGGCTGGCAGCGCGTGGATACTGCCGTTTACAAGTCGCGCACACCTGCGCTGTATGAAGATCCATCGGGCAAGTTGTGGCTGGGAAGCAACGACGGTTTGTTTCTCTTTGAAAACAACGTGGTCACAGCCATTACCGAGGTAAATAGCCTCATCAAGGCTTCTATCTCCGACCTTTTGCAATGGGGTGATTATCTCTTAGTGGCCACGCGCGGAAAAGGGATTGTGTTTTATAAACCCGGAGCGACATTCATCGCCAATGAAGAAAACGGATTGTTGTCGAACACCATAGAATGCATGGCGATTGATGGCAACAACCGCATCTGGGTGGGCACGTCGAAAGGCATGCAGTGTATCAACGCGTTGGGCAATGACCCAAAACAATGGACGTATTTCCAGGTCAATTACCAAAAGGGTTTACCGACGACGGAGGTGTTTGACCTGTTGTATGACGATGAGAAATTCTACGCCGCAACGGGCAATGGCATGTGCATTTTCAATCCTGATGCGGCCTCCTTGCGTGCGGCTTCGTTGCCCGTTTACGTGGAGCATTTGTCGGTTGGCGACAAGCATATGGACATCATCGGCGACATTACGCTGGGTTGGGATGAGAATGATGTGCGTTTCACCTTTTTGAGTTTCAACTTCCGCACGGGTTCGAATACCACGTATCGCTATCGCTTGATGGGGTTGACCGATAAATGGGTAGAGACGAATTCGCGCACGGTAGATTTCTGGGCGTTGCCGCCGGGGGATTATACGTTTGAGGTCTGTGCCTTAAATGAAGATGGTTTATGGGGTGAGGCAACTGCGGTGCGCTTTGTGATTGAGCGACATTTCACGGCTACGTGGTGGTTTCGTTCGCTGATTGTCCTGATCTTACTGGGAGCTATTGGTTTCGGGTTCCTCTGGTTTTATCGCAGCAAGCGCGACCGTTTGGTGCAGCGTGCGAAGATGTCGGAGTTGCGTCAGCAGGCCTTGAATGCGAACATGAATCCGCACTTCATCTTCAACTCACTCAACTCGATTCAGCATTTCATCAACAGCAATCAGCCGGAGTTGGCCAATGAGTTTTTGACGGATTTCTCACGGTTGATCCGCATGAATTTGGAGAATAATCTGGAGGCGTTGGTATCGCTCGATGAAGAGATGGAGCGCTTGGAGTTGTATTTGAAGCTGGAGAAGTTGCGCTTTGGCGATAAGCTCACATACAGCATTCACGGCATGGATGATTTGCACCAGTATGATATTTCCATTCCGCCGATGTTGTTGCAGCCGTATGTGGAGAACGCGGTGATACACGGCGTTTTGCCGAAGGATCATGGCGGTCACATTGACATTTCGCTGCGCGCCATTGGTAAGCACTTCGAGGTGGAGATCCGCGACAACGGGATTGGCTTGAAGAAGGCTGCGGGTCGCAAGCGCGAGGGGCATGAAAGTCTGGCGTTGAAGATGAACCAGGAGCGTTTGAGCATCCTCAGTGCGTTGTCGGGCAGCACGTTCAGCATTGCCATCATCGACCGCAGCGAAGAAGCTGTTCCGGCCGAGGGCACGTTGGTAAGGTTGTTCTTGCCGATGGAAGCGATCCTTGACAATGACCAGTGACGAATGACGAATGACTAGTGGTGAATGGCGAGTGGCGAATGATTAGTGCTTCGCCACAAGCCGGGGTAACGACGCACTGCAGTGCGTCGCCCTAAGACAGATGAACGCCTTATACTTTGCCATGCGGGCACCTTGTGTTGCAGGCCGGGGTAACGACTCACTGCGGTGTCTTGCGGCGAAGAAGACCCATCCCCGACCCTTCCCAAAGGGAAGGGAGAACCCTTCTCATGCAAGACCTGTTGTGAGGTTTAACGGAATGTTGCCTGGTTAGAAACCCATCCCCGGCCCTTCCCAAAGGGAAGGGAGAACCCTCTTGATTAAGTAACCGAGACGCTTCCGAGCCTACAGATTTCACAGAAGATCCTTCACCAGAAGGAGCCTCCCTTCCCTTTGGGAAGGGTTGGGGATGGGTCTGCTATATAAACACAACACCTTTACTTCCGAAAAAAAACACCCAGCAAGAAGGAGCCTCCCTTCCCTTTGGGAAGGGTTGGGGATGGGTCTCGCTGACCACACAACCACCCCCAATTAACCATTCCGGCCCTGCCGCATATTCGCCACTCGCCACTCGCCATTCGCCACTCGTCATTCGCCATTCCCCATTCGCCATTCCCCATTCGCCACTATTTTTACGTTTACTAACCAAACACGCCCGTTTGCGCGAACGACCTACGCCCGAACCTTTATGTTTTGAGTAAATTGTTTCATTTTTGATATGTAATCAGGCAATAAGTGAAGTCCATGAAAACAAACTTTTCGCAAATCTTATTATTTCTTCTTAGTTCCAACGGGGTTGCACAATCATTAACACCATTCATTGAGTCACCAGCATATCCTTTTACTATTAGTAATTTCGTTTCCAACGCCATTGACTTTGATAATGACGGCGATGACGATGTCTATGGATATATCGCCGGCCTTGACAATACCGGAAGTCTTTTTCGGAATGATGGCAATATGACATTCACAGAAGTGAGCGCAAGTGCCAACTTCCCCACTCATAATGATGGTTCAACCTTAGATATTGATAAAAATGGATTCATGGACATATCCTTTTGGATTGAAGACACGCTGGTCTGTTATCCAAATTACGGCGCCGAATTTGGGTTTCCCGAGTGCACGAACCTCATACTAACGGATGTTTTTCCTGTATTGCTTGAGAGCATTGAAAATGTGCGTTTTTCCGATTACAATGGAGATGGTATTTATGACTTATTCCTTTTGGAAAGCCTCGCTCAGAATTCACGAATTTGGGTTAAACAAGGTCAACTAAATTGTTCGCTGGGCCAGGGTTATAGTCTAACAAGCGACCCTCCCGTAATACTGTTGGTTCTGCCCAACACTCATGACCCAGTGTTCTCTTTCGCCGATCTCAATAACGATGGTTCATTCGATCTGCTATTTGGAACTGGGAATGGAAATCAACTTGGTTCAATATTTTACAACTACAACTACCGCGTGTACCTTAATGACGGTAGTGGCAATTTTCAAGAATATCTAAATTCTGGTTTCGACACAGGTAGAAGCCTCGCCTTCGGTGCCTTAGGTGAATTTAATAATGATGGAATCGTAGATATTTTTTCGGGATCGGCAGATTGTTGTGTTGGTGGCACTGGAGGAACCGGTAATATCAATCCCCTCTACGTTTTTAATTCAAATTCCATATTAGATTACACATCATCCACAACTTCAATGCTAAGGGCTTCAGACAGGAGATATTACAACATGGGAACGGTGGCTGATATTAATCTAGATCGTTATCAAGACGTTTTGTGGACCAATATGGGAGCTTATGCATTTAGCAGCTCATCCCTTCAGTGTTTTATAAATGATGGTGCCGGAACATTCACTGAGCAATCAGGCGTGTTAGACATAAATGTCGGCACTTCTGAAACTCCAGCATTACATGCAAGTCAGTTGAGTGCAATGATTGATATTAACATCGATAATAAACCAGATTTGCATATAATGTCGTTTCAGCCTTATGAGCTGACACCGTTTAGCAACAACACGAAGATTAACGGAAGCAACTTGAATTCAGTAAAACTAAAGCTTGATGCTTGTGTTGGGCTAAAAGAGGGGTGGGGAGCTCGTCTGCAATACAAATGCAATGAGTCCTGGAGTTATTTGCAGCATACCGCGTATTCCAACTCGAACTATCCATTTCTATACTTGGGAATGGGTGACGCAACTGTTATTGACACACTAGCAATATTTTGGATAGGTGGGGCTAGTACAATGCTCACCAATATTGCCGCTGGCGCCTTCATTTCAATTAGCGAAAATCCATCTTGTATTTCACCCGTTGTTGGGTGTACCGACTCATTAGCAGCAAATTTCAATCCTGATTCAAATGTTAATCAAGGTTGTTTGTACGATGCTTCGGCATTTGTATACCACGACCTCAACGGTAATAATATATTTGATGAGGGCGAACCCGCGCTAAATGAGATACCGGTTCTTGTGGGCAACACATTCACAAACACCAACGTAACTGGCTATGCAACAGTCATCGCTAACAGCGATGCGGCCCTATCGCTGCCGGGCCTTTCAGATAATTGGCAGGTGTATTCACAATCAGCCCAGCAATTCGACATCGCATCAGGCGTGGACACAATTTTCATCGGCCTCTCCCTCATTCCCGGTAATGCGGAGGTTACGACCTTACTATATGGTTCGCTCGACGATGTGTTGCAGTGTGTTGAAGGTTATATCGGCGGGCTAGGAATCCACAACACAGGATCACAAACAGTTTCCGGCTTTATGACTCTGACATGTGATAGTCTTTTCACTCCTGAAGTCTTCAGCGATTTCGCGATACCCCCACTGGTATTGGATCAAGGGCAGGCCGTTTGGGAAATAGCAGATTTCCAACCCGGCGAATTTGAATTGTTGAATTATTATATCCCTGGGCCTGGCACCGAATACATCGGTAATACCTATCCGTTTCAGCTGAATTTATTGCTCTACGATAATGAAGGAAACACGGTAGTTAATCAATCTTGGACCACCAATGCCACGGTGAGCTGCGCGTACGACCCCAACGACTTAACGCCAACGCCAATTGGTTACTCCGAAAATCATTTCATTCAGGCCGGTGACCGCGTGTTATTCCGCGTTCGCTTCCAAAATCTGGGGAATGCTCCGGCTACCGACGTGCGTGTCGAGCAATATATCGACTCGACGGTTTGGGACGTCTATTCATTTGAGCCCGCTTATCCCATAGCCGCGGAAGTCGATTGCCTCCATGATAACGGGGATATAGATATCACAAACGGTCTACTGGTCTATAACCTGGAAAACATTAATCTACCGGA
Source organism: Flavobacteriales bacterium (assembly GCA_046304755.1). GTDB lineage: Bacteria > Bacteroidota > Bacteroidia > Flavobacteriales_D > Sanyastnellaceae > JAIBBG01. Next base: position 4,711 of record JBKCDO010000004.1, on the reverse strand, counting down.
TAGCGTGTCGGACCCATTAGGTTCACAAAGGCAATTTCATTATTGGCTTCGGGCGCGTGAAGATTTACCCCCTGGAACAGAACTCTTCAATCAAGCATCCATCATCTTCGACAGCAATCCGCCCATCATCACCAACCAAACCTATCACACCATTTTCGATTGCAACTCATTTACAGGTCCCGTCGGAGATGACGAGATTTGCGTCGGCGACACCGCCTCACTGCAGGCAACACAACCTTTCGTAGATACCTACACGTGGTCGTTCGATGCCTTTACATCTTCAAACGACACGTTGGAATTGACAAACTTGTCGGAAGGGCTTCACACCATTTCACTCTATACTACCAACGAACTCTGCGGCATGAGCGGAGAAACACATTCGTTTGTTGTGAATGTTCGCCCGATTCCCAACAATGAAATCGACAATGTGGGCGGGCTATTGACAGCACAGGACGGAAATCAATGGCAGTGGTATTATCAGGATAACGCTATCGGTGGAGCCACGGAAAACAGCTATACGGTGCAAGACACGGGCGCGTACCATGTTTTAATTACGAATGAATTCGGGTGTTCGGTAGAGAGCGAAACGTTTGTGTATATCACCGACGTATCATCCGTGCAATCGTGGTCAACCCTCCGCCTCTACCCCAACCCCATGACCACTGCCGCCCGCCTCGAGCTACCACAAGGCACGTTCGACATCGCGGTGTATAACCTCACGGGTGCATGCGTGCGCAAGCTAAGTAACCGGCAAGGCACAGTGTTCATAGAGCGCGCGTCGCTTGCAGCCGGCGTCTATCAACTACAGGTGAGTCAAGGAGATGTTGTGAAGAGTGTGCGGGTAGTTGTTGAGTAAGGGCGAGGGACGAAGGGCGAGGGACGAGGGACGAAGGGCGAGGGACGAGGGATTCGATTCACTCCTTCGCCCCTCACCCTTCGTCCTTCTTTCCTTATACCTATTTTCGCACTGTTAAAAATCACCCCCATGTCAAGCAAAGCACCGAAACCTGTTGGCCTGTATCCACACACCCGTCGTGTGGGCAATCTGTTGTTCCTCTCCGGCGTTGGACCGCGCATTGCAGGCAGCGACGCCACGGATAGCGGTGTGCCCGGGCTCACGCTTGATAAGTTTGACAATTACCTCACCTTCGATTTCGAAGCGCAATGCCGCAACGTGTTCGACAACGTGCGCGTCATTCTGGAAGAGAATGGCAGCACGTGGGAAAATCTCGTTGATGTCACTGTGTTTCTGGTCAACATGAAACGCGACTTTCACACCTACAACAAGCTGTACGCAGAATACTTCAAAGACGCGCAGCCGTGCCGCACGACGGTTGAAATCAACGCCCTGCCCTCACCCATTGCCATAGAGCTCAAGTGCATCGCAACAATTGAAGACTAGTCGCGTTTGGCATAAGCCTTGAAAGCGGCTCAGCCATGAAAACTATTCTTGTTCTTTCTGCACTCGTGATTGGATTATCATCGGTGCAGGCCCAAACCAAACCGGTTAAAGCGAACGTTGAACAACTGCCTGATCTTGGCTATCGCGCCATCTCGAATCAGGCGTTTACAGTCGGTGAATACTTATCCTTCCGAATTCATTATGGTTTTATTGACGCAGGTACCGCTGAATTGCGTGTGGAAGAAAGCCCCTTCCAATTCGCCGGACGTCGCGCGTACCGTATTGTCGGGACCGGGCGAAGTGAAGGCACCGTGGATTGGTTTTTCAAAGTTCGCGACCACTATGAAACCTACGTGGACCAGGCCGGCTTGTTCCCATACCGCTTCTTGCGCAATTGTGATGAAGGCGGCTATCGTATTAATCAAGATTATATTTTCTATCAAGACCGTCGCGGATTCAAAAACATGAAGGGCGAAGGCTATAAATCGCCGGCCTTTGTGCAGGATATGTTGAGTGCATTTTACTACGCAAGAACAATGTCGTTTGCCAACGCACGTGTCGGTGATGTCTTCACCATTCAAACATTGGTGGATGATGAAATTCACCCGCTTGGTATGAAATACATTGGCAAGGAAACTATCACCATCGATGCCGGCACATTCCGATGCATGAAGTTCGTTCCAGTGATTCAAAAGGGTCGCGTGTTTAAAGACGACGACGATTTAACGGTGTGGATTACCGATGACATGAACCACATCCCGGTGCTGGCAGAGGCGGAAATTTTGGTGGGATCCATCAAAATGGAGCTCAAAGATTATCATGGCCTGCGCAATCCGCTGGCGAAACTCTAACGCACAGCCCACGATTTAAACAGTGGGCTGTGCGCGGTCGTCAACGTACATTTGCCGAAAATTTTTTCCATGGCTTATCAAGTTGACGCTTATTCATTTCAAGGCAAACGCGTATTGATTCGTGTTGATTTCAACGTTCCGTTAAACGATCAGTTTGTTGTTACTGATGACACGCGTATCCGTGCGGCCCTCAAAACGATTCAGCGTGTATCCAACGATGGTGGCCGTGTGATTCTCATGTCACACTTAGGCCGTCCCAAGGGAGGACCGGAAGCAAAATATTCCATGAAGCATGTGCTTACTCGGTTGTCTGAATTACTCGGTCGTTCGGTAGCCTTTGCAGAGGATTGCATCGGTGATCAAGTGAAAGCTGCTGTCGACGCCATGCAAAACGGCGACGTGCTGTTGTTGGAGAACTTGCGCTTTTACAAGGAGGAAGAAGCCGGCGATGAGTTCTTCGCCGGACAACTCGCCGAGAATGGCGATGTCTATATCAACGACGCATTTGGTACCGCTCATCGCGCTCACGCCAGCACCGCGGTGATTGCGCGTTTTTTTCCAACCGATAAATTGTTTGGTTATTTAATGGAAGATGAAGTTCAAAGTATTGATCGCGTGCTGAATTCAACCGCTAAGCCCGTAACCGCCATCATCGGCGGCAGCAAAGTTTCCAGTAAGATTACCATTCTCGAGAATCTCTTAAACCGTGTCGACAATATCATCATTGGTGGTGGAATGGCGTACACGTTTTTCAAAGCGTTGGGCGGTGTTACCGGAAATTCGCTCGTAGAAGATGACAAGCTGGATTTGGCCAAAGCCTTGTTGGACAAGGCGCGTGCGAAGGGGGTGAATATCTATCTGCCGGAAGACTCCATCATTGCAGATGCTTTTTCAAATGATGCACAGCGCACGAGCTCAGAGAGCCGAGGTATTCCTTCCGGTTGGATGGGCTTGGATATCGGCGCACAATCAATCGCACGCTTCTCGGAAGTGATTCTGCAATCCAAAGTGGTGCTGTGGAATGGTCCCATGGGTGTCTTCGAAATGCCGAATTTTTCACACGGAACGCAGGCTATTGCAAAAGCACTGGCTACCGCCACTAAACAAGGCGCCTTCACATTAGTGGGTGGTGGCGACAGTGTTGCAGCTATAAACCAATTTGGTTTTGCGGATCAGGTGAGCTATGTAAGCACCGGCGGTGGCGCCATGCTGGAAGCGCTCGAAGGCATTGATTTGCCGGGAATTGCGGCGATCAAAGCGTAGGTTAATATGCTGACAGTTCAATGAACAGCAACAGGTCGGCGACACTAACTATACCATCACCTGTTAAATCGAACTGCCCACAATCATCCAAACAACCAAACGCATCTAAGAGCAGCTGCATGTCGCTGTCGTCGGTGATGCAGTCGCCATTAAAATTGGCCGGTGAATTATTTTCTGTGGGAACTGTTACCGTCAAGGTGACGTAGTTGCTCGTACCACAGTCGTTTTCTGATTGCACGCTGATGAAGAAGTCTTGATTGCCCGCAGTGACCTCAATCTCGTTGTTATTGATAGATAAAGTGGTTCCTGTGGTTTGCCAATTATAATCCGTAGCATTTTCATCAATGGGAATACTGTATGAGCCTGTATTTCCGAGACAGAGAATATCAGGACCCAATATGTTGAATAAACTATCTACACGCTCGGTCACCGTCAAGCTGATGCTCGCAGAATCTGTAAGTCCGCAGGCGTTGGTTACAACCACTGTTGCCAATCCTTCATTGGCACTGGGCAAGGGTTGAATAATGCGGTTATTCTGCGCGCCTGTCCATCCTTCCGGCAATTGCCACGCGTAGCTTGTTGCTCCGGCCACTTGCTCACACACCAATTGTCCATAGACCCCTTCGCACCAATCCTGATCACCGGTGATGTTTCCCAGCTCAAATGTTCCGCAACCCAGCTCTGTGCGATAGATATCTCCACCCGCTCCGATATAGCAATAGTTCTCGGTGAAATGCGCTGTTGACGCGCCGTAGCTACTGTTGTAGCTCTGCAACACGAGCGTCCACGTTTCACCGCCATCCACCGTTTTATAGACCTCGGCATAGTCGCTAACGCAGAAGCCAAGATTCTCGTTATAGAACTTCACGTCGAGCATCAGACCTCCGCCAACGTAAAGAAAATCCCACGTTTCACCGCTGTTCGTGGTTCTAAAAAGGCCGCTTTGGCTGCCCACAAAACCCAGACTGTCATTATAGAAATAAATGTTTGCGCCGATAACACCGTTATGATACTCCCAGGTATTTCCGCCATCAAACGTTTTGTAGTAAGTATCGCCTCCACCCTGGACGTTGCGCACGGCGATGCCACGCTGACTGTCGATGAAGTGAATATCACTCGCGCCGATATTGGTTCCACACGTAAAAGAGGTTCCTCCATTGGTTGTTTTACAAATATTCGACGCATTGCCAAAACC
>JBKCDO010000003.1:0-13082 GCA_046304755.1 Flavobacteriales bacterium | reverse complement strand
GAATAAGGCAGATCTTCAAGCCAAAAAGGAACTCGCCCAGCAAGTGGAAACCCGCATGAAAGTCGTCACCGATCAATACTTGCACGAAAATGAAACAGCCAGCGGTAGCGAAATCAACGATAAGTTCCAATCACTCATTCGCGAAGTCACCAATACCACCATCGCCGATTTGCGCAAAATAGGAGAGGAGAAGTACCTCAACGCCGAAGGCAAGTACACTGTGTATATCGCCTACGAAATCCACAAGCGCGACATGTACCGCTTCCTCAAGCGACAAGCAAAACTCAACGCCAAACTCAATGAGTCGGAGCGCAAGGCCATCGAAGACATGATCGATCAAGAGCTCCAACAGATCGAGGCCCTCGGCGAAGGCCGGTAAGGGCGCCCTGCAATGGGCGCCCCGCCCTCTGAGCGCGCCTGCGCGCTCAGAGGGCGACCATGATAGGTCGCCCCGACGGATGGCTTGCTCCAACTGATGGCTCGCCTCGACGGATGGCTAGTCTAGACGGAAGTCTCGCCCCGACGGATGGCTCGCCCCGACCGCTGTTCGGATATATGTCTAGTAGAGAATCACTCGAAAAGTCGGAACCACTAGGACATTAATTTGTGCCTAAAGACTACCTCGTAAATACCTCAAATCCTGCATTACCCGTAATCGTTAGTTGGTTAGCGTCTCCTTGAATATCCTTATTCCCTAAGTTTTTACTGCCTTGCAACTGATAGCGCTCCGGCAGCGTAACAGTGATCGCTTCCTTGCTCAATCCCTTATTCATCACCACCACCGCCACGCTGTCAAAGTACTTGCGGCCAAACACCAGCACGCCCCCTTCATTGTAAAGCACCTCCAGTTCACCGTAGGTCAGCGCCATGTTGGATCGACGCAGATTCACAAGTTTACGCGTGACTTCTTGCAATTGACGCTGAGGAGCACTCCAATCTTCAAAGTGCATCATGCGACGATTATCCGGATCATTGCCTCCCGGCATACCGATTTCATCGCCATAGTAAATACAAGGCACACCGGGCGTTGTCATCAAAAAGGCCATCAGCATTTCCATGTTCTTGAATCCCGCCGTATCCCGGTTCTGGATGTCGCGCGTCCAGCCCGCCAGCTTTGCATTCTCTGAAAACTGCACCGAACCATCGGCATAAGAGATGAAGCGCGCCCTATCCTGATTGCCCGTGATGTTGCCCATCAAATGGTGGTTGCCGTAATACGACATACTCTCGTCCAGCACGCGCTCCAGATTACTGAAGTTGGTCTCCGGCTTGGCAAAAGCGTCCACCGCAGCATCATACAGGTTGAAATCAAACTGAGCGTCCAGCTGTCCGCTGCTGATATAAGAGGAAATCAATTCCGGGCTGCCATACGTTTCGCCGATTTGATAGAGGTTGCGCTCCGGGTGTTTTGCCTGATAGCCCTTCACCTTGCGCGTGAGCGTGCGCCAGAAATCCGTGTCAATGTGCTTGGTCGCATCATGACGGAATCCATCCAAATCGTAGTTCTCTACCCAATACATGGCAGTGTCGGTCAACGCTTCCACCACTGCATGATCAGCAAACTTCCATGTCGGAAGGAAGGTGTCGAACCAGGTGGTCAGACGATGTTCATCCCACTTTTCCGTGTTCATGGTGCCATCGGGCAGGTAAAGCGGCGTCGTCCATTCGGGCTTTTGCTTGTACAGCGGGTGGTCTTGATGCACGTGATGCGCTACGTAATCCAAAATGACATTCATGCCGCGAGCGTGCGCTGTGCTGAGCAGTTCCTTCATAGCGGCATCACTACCCAGACGGTTGTCGATGCTGCGCAGTGATGTCGGCCAATAGCCATGATACGCCGAAAAGGTGCTCTTCACGCCGTTGTCCCACAAGCCCCACGCGCCTTCTGCGTTAGTGGTAATCGGGGAGATCCAAATGGTGTTGATGCCCAATTGCTCGAAATAGCCGTCCTTGATCTTCTGCGTAATCCCTTGCAAATCGCCTCCAAGGTTATTGGCTTTCGGGTGAATGGTTGAGTCGGGCGTTGGTCGATTATTGCCGGGTTCACCGTCGACAAAACGATCCACCATCACAAAATACATGACCGTGTTGCGCAAATCCCCGCGGTTGAGACCCGCTGCTGAGGTGATGACTTTCCCGTTTTCCAGCGGCACAAGCACATCGTTGTAACGCTGTACGCCGTTATCGGCAAATACCCGCACATGCGAGCGCGCCTTTTGCTGCGCAGCTGCCGGCAGTTTAATCGTGATTTTACCCGCAACGTTTTCCGCCGGAATTAACGTGTTCTCCCAATAAGCCTGAACGTTCTTGCACTGATCGGTGTCCATCAGCACGATGGATGAGCCCTCAACTCGCTCGGTAAAGAGCATTGGTTGTGCGGTCAACACAGGACCTGCCTGGAAAGTGTTGTTCAATCCGCCCATCCCGTTGCTGATGGTGTTCGGATTGGAGGCATCCATCATTTCAACACCATCTTCCCATACACGGTATTGATACAAGCCTTGGTTGAGCACCAATTCAATCGACCATTGATCACCGTTTTTCACCAGTGGAGAAGCTTTGCGATTCCAGCCATTCATGGAGCCCGACAATTCCACTGAGCTCACATCCGCGCGCGATGGCGTGTAGGTAAAGGTGTGGCGAATCTTGTTGGTCGCAAAAACCGGGATGTCGAACATAGCACCGCTATAGGTCACCTTCAAGTTGCTCAAAGGTGAGGGCGCAGCACCAAGAAGGGTGACAACTCCGAGTGAATCGGCTGTCCACGCTTGGCCATTCCATTCGACGCGCTCAATCTTGGAGGCATCGGACAAATAGTCCGACAGCTCTACAAGGGTGGTGTCCAATTGCAGGCGAATAGGAGAGGCAAGCCCCTGCATAGCGACTGTTGACGGCGTTTCTTTCATGCCCGCGATGCAAGCAGCGAAGAATACAGTGATGGAGCAAAGAAGAAGGAACTGTTTGTTCATGGTCATTAGGGTTTGGATCGCCAGGTCATCATGCGATGTTTATCCTGGAAGTCTTTATGAATTTCGGGTTGATGGATAGTGTATTTTCCTGCCAATTGTAAGAGGTCATTTGCCAGGTTTTCGTGAATCTCGCAGAATACCCGACCTCCGGGATTTAGGAGCGTGGGAGTCAACTCCATTAAGCGGCGGTAGAAAATCAGCGGGTCCTCATCAGGGGTGAATAAAGCTACATGCGGTTCATGATCGATTACATGTTTCGCCATGGTGGGCAACTCACGAATTGGGATGTAGGGAGGATTGCTTACGACAATGTCGAAACGACCTAAGTCGCTTGTATTCAAAAAATCAGCTAGTCTGAGTTGAATATCCGCACCAATGGCATTTGCATTCATTGAAGCCAGTGCAAGCGCTGCTTCGCTGACGTCAATCGCTGTGACCGATGCCTGCGGCAGCTGCTTTTTGAGTGCCACCGCGATACAGCCGCTGCCGGTGCCAACATCCAATAATGTAGGCGCGGGAAGGGTGTTGTTGGAAATCACTAAGCGCACCAGTTCTTCGGTTTCCGGTCGCGGAATAAGTGCTGCCGGAGAGGAGTGCAACTTCATCCCCATGAACCAGGCATGACCAAGCACATACTGCAAGGGCTCACCCTGTATCATGCGCTTTAACGCGAAATGGTACCGCAGCAATTCTGACTCTCCCAATCGGTCGTTTGAACGAAGTACCAGCTCCGCCCGCGACCAACCATGAAAGGCATCGAACAGGGCATTCACCAAATTACCGGCCTCGCGCTCATCATAGCGATCACACAGCCTCCCCTGCAAGTAAGCCCGCAACGTACTGACCCTATTGTCCGCAAGTAATTGATTCATCCCATTCACTATTCACTATTCACCATTCACCATTCACTAGCGCTTCACAAACACCTGATACCCATATGCCGGCAACTCCTGATGTCCCTTCGTATAGAGCGTCAGCGATTGTGCATTGAAGATACTTGGGTATTCGCCTTCGGGCATGTTTTCAATAAAGTCGATGCTTTGTGGTTTATCGCTGAAATTGAGAATCACCACCACTTGGTTAGTGTCTTTGGTGCGCGAGAAACAATAGAGCACATCATCGCTGCTTGTTTTGATGCGCTTGAACGTACCGCCGTGTTCGCCGTTCCAGAGGGCAGGATTCTCTTTGTGCGCTTTGAAAATGCGGGAATAGAAGTCCTGGTATTTGTAGTTGTTCCATTGCACGGTATCTTTCTCAAAGAATGAAAAACGGTGGGGTGTACCGTCAGCCTTTTGCTCACCACCTTCCTGACCTGAGTAAATCAGCGGCATGCCGCCAATGGTCATCGCGAGCACATCCATCGTTTGGCGCAAGTTGCCGAGGCGTTCATTGCCGGTGCCGTTCCATGAGTTCTCATCGTGGTTGGTGGTAAAGTACATGCGGTACGCGCTGCGCGGGAAGGCCGTGTCTTGCTTGGCCATATAGTCGTCGATATCGCTGAGTTTCTTTTCTCCCTTGGCGACTTGATTGGTGATGTGCATGAATTCCCAGGCGTAGCTCATATCAAAAGCTTTGAGGTGATGCTCTTTGCGCTCGGCTTCCGCTAGCATGAATACCGGCTTGATGCTGTCGAGAGCCGCACGGGCCTGATCCCAGAATGGGGTTGGGACCTTCTCGGCCACATCGCAACGGTAACCGTCGATGTCACATTCTTTCACCCAATACTTCAGAGCGTCGGTCATACCCGTCCAAAGCGCTTTGTTTTCATAGTTCAGCTGTGCTACATCCCACCAGTCGGTGCCTAGCGGCGGCTGAATTTTACCGGCCGTGTCCAGAAGATAGTATTCCAAATGGTCGGTCGCCCAGTGATTGTCAAATGCGCTGTGATTGGCCACCCAATCGATGATGACCCTCATGCCGTTGTCGTGCGCTGTTTTGACGAGGTTCTTGAAGTCGCCCAGCGTACCGTAGTTCGGGTTTACCGCCTTGTAATCTTTCACGCTGTAATGACTACCGAGACCACCTTTGCGATTCACCTCGCCAATGGGGTGAATGGGCATCAGCCACAGGATGTCGACACCCATGGATTTCAGGCGTGGAATGTCTTTGGTGAAGGCATTGAAGGTGCCCTCAGGGGTATGCTGACGGATATTCACTTCATAGATGGTCGCGTTCTTCGACCAGTCGGGGTGTTGAAGCACTTTGGTGTCGGAATGACCAATGACCTTGGCCTCAGCATCGGATTGAGGTGCGTTGCCACAGGCGAAGAAGATTCCCGCAATTGACAATGCGGCAAAAGAGCGTAGAATTGTTTTCATGGTATTGAATAGTTGAGGACAAATCTAAGTGTTGGAAGTACACTTTGTATCGGGGGAGGATTCGAGGATTGTAGGATTGTAGGATTATAGAGGGCGCCGCCTGCACCCTTCTCATTCTCATTCTGTTTCTCTTTCTCGCTCTGGAATTTTTTTAACCGCAATGGCGCAGAGAGAGCAAAGATTGTAGGATTGTAGGATTTTAGGATTGTAGGGGGCGCCAACCTTCAACCTTCAACCTTCAACTTTCAATTTTTTTAACCGCAATGGCGCAGAGAGAGCAAAGATTTTAGGATTGCAGGATTTTAGGATTATAGGGGGCGCCAACTTTCAACCGTCAACCACAGGACCCTAAAACGAATAGCCCTCCAGGTAATCTCTAAATAGTCGAACCTTTTTTTCGTCGTTGGGATTGAATAGGAACGGGGCAACGTCAGTGGCCATAGCGGCCATGTCAAGACTTTGGCATTTTTGAAGCAGCCTGTGCCGGAGTTCGACCGTCGTGGCGATGTTGAGCTTTTGGTTTAGATAGGCCATATCGGGTGAAATGTTTCTGCCCATCATGAATACGAGATCAAAGAAATCACGGCCCTTATTGCGGGGCCTGTTCAATATCGCGTAGCACTTTTGCGCCATGAGCAGAGGCAACGGTGTTGCAGCAATTTTTGTGAAGACATCGAATTTGTTGAGGATGGGCTTCTCTGCCGTGTAATCGAAATGCTGCGCTTCGGTGTCGAGTTGAATCAGTATCTTTTCTTCCTCGTAGCCCGATAGTCCCTGGGCAAACAGCAGTCGGGGAAACCTGATGTGGCAGTGGTAAGCTCCTTTGGCCACCAACTTCGTTTCAGTTTCATAGCCCATGCGTTCGAGTTGCACCGTGATGTTGGCGGATATCTCTGTGAATTCCGGCTCCGATAAAAGGAGGTTGTCGAAATCCAGGTCTTCAGAGAAACGCTGATTGCCGTGCACGATGCGCAGGCAGGTGCCCCCAAGAAAGACCACCTTATTGGCGTGCGGGCCATTGAACACGATTTCAAGAATCTTATATTGAAGATATTCCCGAAGAATGAACCGACGGAACCCTCTTAGATTCTCCGGATAGTATTGCTCTATTTGATGGATATCAAGCATTCAAGTAGTTGTATAACAGGTCAATTTTCTTGGATAAGGTTCGCGATTCAAATAGGCTCAGATAATTGTTCAGTAGTGTTCTATCAAGGTTGGCAAGCTCAGCGCGATTCCAGCGAAGCGCTTCCAGTGCTTCGGCACAATCGATATCGGAACGCAGATACAGAAAATCGAGGATAGCTTTTTCACGTGATGCCAAGCGATAAGGGTGGGCAACCGCTTCTGCCATCAGGTGATATCCGAAATACAACGATGGCTTGAAGGAGTAGTACCGGAAGGTGCCTTGGGGAGTATTGAACACTTGTGTCTTTCGGGTCGATACCGATTGAATGCTGTACACACCTTCGGGAATAATGCCATAGAAACTCAGTGCAGACTCCAGTGAAACATAGGATGGTTCATAGAGCTTATTGGCTATGAGAAACAGTGTTTGCTCCGTTGTTTTGACATCAGAGAAGATGTAGCAACCGTTTTTCAATTTGGTGATATAGCCCTTTTTCTGCCAATTGACCAGGTTTTTCTGGTCAAAATCCGGAAATGCCATGCGGATGTCGGCAAGGGTAATCACCACGAATTTCTCCAATGACCTTCGAAATTCCAGATACATTTTGTTTCTGTTTTATGACAAATATAGGAATAAAGGGAAATGAGTGGGGTGTTGTAGGATTGCAGGATTGTAGGATTGTAGGGGGCGCCGCCTGCACCACACTCATTCTCATTCTGTTTCTCTTTCTCGCTCTTGAATTTTTTAACCGCAATGGCGCAGAGAGAGCAAAGATTAAAGGATTGTAGGGGGCGCCAACCTTCAACCATCCCCCCCCTCAATCCACCAAAACCTCACGGGACCATTGCCTGTCATTGCTCAGCATGACCCGCAGTGTATAGATGCCCGAGGGCAGCGATTGAAGAGGCAAGGCGTATAGCAGTTGAGACTGGGGTAGCGTTCCGGAAGAGTGAACCGTCTTTCCCGCCATGTCCGATAAGACCACAAGCGAAATCGATGCTCCCGTTGAACGAAGGTAGCACTGACCGCTTGCGGGATTCGGGTAGAGGAGAAGGTCACCTTCAGGTTGCTCGTTGACATGGATGAGTGTAATGTCAACACAAGGCCCCGTGGAGACACAGCCGAGGTCAGTCATGATCACCGCATAACTTCCGCTGACCTCGGGATAAAACTGTGGACTGTTCTCGCCGGTGATGAGGGTGTCCGACGAACAATCCAACCAGGCATAGTCGTCTGCCGTTTGCGGCGCAATTAGTAAATTTCCTATTTGCGTCACTGTGTCGTTTAGGGCAATCACGCCAACACTCACGCTCACCGTATCGAGGCAAGTGGTTTGCGTGTTTTCAATCAGAAACTGATAGTCGCCTCCCTCGGTGATTTCCTGGTTGTAAATGGTCAACAAACTGTCGCGGCAGAGCGTGAATTGCTCGAAAAAATGATCCGAAGTAATCCAGTCCACATATTCGTAGTAACTGCTATCGCAACCCTGAGAAGAAGTGTACTCCGAAACATATAATCCCGGCTCGAACACCATACCGGTGGAAATCAACACGCTGTCCCCATAACAACCGGTATACGACGCATACTCTTCAGTGGAGTAGGTGGTCAATTGCACTGAAACAAGGCTATCACAGCCCCATTGCGAAATCAGTGAGTCGGTGATAATCAGCTGCGGCTCGCTATAATAAACGCCATCAACGGCGATGGAATCTCCGAAGCAGAAAAACAACTCCTCCGCAGGCGGCTGCAGGAAGGCGTCGCAATCGGTCGTGCGATGCAAGAATCCATCGGAATAGCCGTAGGACGTGTGTTCTTCCACATCCATCAATTCCTGATTGAAATCGGTGGTGCCATAACTGCGGCCCGCTAAGTAGATGGCTCCATCGGTAGCGGTGTAAAGAGCGATTGGGGTGATTTCATCGTCAACACCGTTGGTGAGCGTGTATGCTCCTGTGCCTTCCCCCGTGTAATCGAGTTTCCAGACGTAGGTGTCGCTGCCGTTCGCTGTAACGGTAGCTTGTGGAATGTTGGCGTAGTTGGCGGTTCCCTGAAAGCGACCGGCGACATAGACATTGCCGTTTGCATCAGAATGGATGGCAGCACCGCTGTCATCGGCGGACGAACCGAAAGTTGTAGACCAGACGGGTTGCCCGTTTACCGGGTTCAACTTGAAGACCACGGCATCGTAGAAGGGGCCGTTGCTGGTTACGATATGCGAACCCACGGCGTTGCCAATGGTTGCTTGGTTTTTAAACGAGCCACAGGCCATCACACCGTAGGGTGTGCAAACTACATCGTTGATGAACCCAACGCCGGAGGGGTTTCCCATTTCAACGCGCCAGCTATCCTGACCATCGGTCGAAACCTTTTGCAAAAATCCAATGAAAGGAGCGCTGTTCTGCTCGTATGCACCTGCAACGTAATAGTTGTTGTCGGCATCACAGCGAACGTTGTTTGGATAGATATTGCCCGGTATATCCGCCAGACTGTTCACCCAAAGAAAGGCGCCGGCGCTATCGAGCTTGCAGAGGTAGCCGCGATTGTCGTTGTCGGAGATTGAAAATTGTCCGGGCATGCCTGTAGTTCCCGTGAAGAGACCGCTGAACACGATGTGGTTACTTGTATCGGCAGTGACACCATACGCGGCGACTTCATAGGAACTATTCACGCGTTTGACCCATTGATAATTTCCATCCGAATCTAGTTTCCAGATAAACGCATCGGAATTGCTTGCTGTTTGGATGTTCTCCGTGCTATCCGCCGGGTCAAAATCGACACTGCCACTAAATTCACCAACGACAATGACGTTGTCATTCGCATCTACTGCAATGCCGTTTCCTTTGGATTTCCCGCTGGTATAGGTAGGTAGTGTTTTCATCCAGACAATATCGCCGTAGATGGTATACGTCGCCACATACGCGCAGTTGTTGAAGGAAGAGACCGTGAGCGTATCGGTTCCATTCGGAAAATCGGCAGCTGCGGTAAAATAGCCTGCTGTGTAGACAAACCCCGTGCGTTCACTCACGACCACATCAGTGCATTCATCCATAACGGTCCCGTTGACGGTGCGCACCCAGTCGAAGGTTTGGGCGTGCGTGGCACTCGCCATCAAAAGGACGACGCACATGGCGATGGATTGCAAGAGATTCATTTGGTGGGTAAAGGTAGTGGGAGGGAGGATTGCAGGATTGTAGGATTGTAGGATTGTAGGGGGCGCCGCCAGCACCCTTCTCATTCTCATTCTGTTTCTCTTTCTTGCTCTTGAATTTTTTTAACCGCAAAGGCGCAGAGAGAGCAAAGTTTGCAGGATTGTAGGATTGCGCCATACACCGGTGGTGTAGGGTGTTACATTTCCATCTACGGGTCCCCATTCATTTGTGAAAATCAGCGCTCTACGCCGCTGCAGCGTGTTTTCCTGAAAAAATATTTGTATCGACCCTTGCCAGCGCAGTATTTTCGCCACGGAGAGATGGCAGAGTGGTCGATTGCGGCAGTCTTGAAAACTGTTGATGTGAAAGCATCCGGGGGTTCGAATCCCTCTCTCTCCGCCAGATTGCAAAATCATGTAGATCCCAACGACAGTTGGGATTTTTCATTTTTGGAGGATTCTGAATCAAGCCGCATGCTTGGATGAAGAATTCGAAAAAAAATGAAAAAGACGCAGCGCAGCGGAGTCTACATGATTCTGCAATCTGAATCGCCCTCCCCACCGGGAACAGCGCAGCTAATCCCTCTGTTTTTTTTGAACCGCAGAGACACAGAGTTAGCAGAGAGTTTCTGGAGGTGTGTTATATGCGCGTCGCAGTTCCCCAGCGCAGCGAAAGACGCGCCTTCCATCGAAGAATCACCTTCGCCCCCACTCGCCCTTCGCCCTTCGCCCTTCGCCCTTCGCCCTTCTTTGCCATCAATCAACAAGAAACGATCGTGCACTTGTTTGGTGCGGTGAATCGTAATGGGCGAGTATTGCGAGTTGTGCTTGGACAGGTCAAGTTGGAGTGATGCCGGAATGCGTTCAGTGTAAATGGTGGCAGTTACGTTCTTTTGCCGTTTGGCCATTTGCAGCAGCACTGTATGGTCGATGTAATTGTCGATGAGAATAATGGAATGCTTAGCTCTTGCAATGAGGTCGCTGAAGAAGGCATAAGCATCAAAGATTTGGTTTTCGAAGAAAATGCCGTGTTTGGGGAGTTCAACTCCTTCCATTCGCTTGTATAAATCTTCGATTTTTTGTTCGTGAAAAATCAGCATTTTTTCGGTGTTCGCTAAACGGGTAACAAGTAAATCGCCATGTGTCATAGCTTTTTTCAAAAGCACAAAGGATTGTATGATTTGAACGCTGACTTCAACAGCTTGCGTTGAATTCAGCACAGAAGAAGCCATTGCTACTCCAAATTCAGTAAATACCCTTGGAGGTTTTCGCAGGCTCTTGCGAATGGATTTGGATATCGCATTTTGCGATATCCAAATTCTCATTTCATCCGTTGTCAGTTGAAAGCAAAATGTAGCCGGAAATCGACCTTTGTTGCGACTTACCTGTTCATTGAGTCGTGAAGTGCTCACCCCATAAAGTGCGGCCAAATCACGGTCGAGCGTTACTTGCATACCCCGAATGGTGAAGATTCGGCTTTCGATACCGGTGACGATTGAATTTTCCATGCGGCGAAACTGCGGAGTTCAGGCGACATAAAAAACCTATAAATTATTCCGGATAAAGGCATAAATGCGAGTACTGGGTACTAGGTACTGGGTACTGAGTAGGGCGTGACGATGCCTAAATAGCGTTGACTGCCACTTGCCACTCGCACCTCGCCCTTCGCCCTTCAAATGTGCCGCCCCGCTGGGGCTCTTTGGCCAACCTTGTCCTTCTGGCTATTGATATTTCGCCCCTCCGGGGCTAGCTGATAGGCGAGGGTGTTCTCTTGAGAGCACCGGTCCTCAACTTCGTATTGGGACCGCCCGCGCCGGCCGAGCGAAGCCGAGGCCTCTATGGCGCGCGAACAACCCGGTCCCCGAGCGAAGTCGAGGGGCGCCCTTCGCCCCTCGCCCTTCGCCCTTCGCCCCTCCAAGAAACTGATCTAAGTCATACGGCAGACTACCCGCAGAGATACCTTGCGTCTTTTTTTTAGAATTTGTCCGATGCCACGAACAGCGCGCCAAAGCGGGGAGAGGCTCGGTTAAAACACAAACTAACCTAGACATAAAGGCAACGCGCGGATGTATCTTTCCGCAATCAACGAATGAGTGAACACGAATTGGCATATCACGCCTCGGAAGCAGGTACAGGCCCCACCAGGTCTGTTGACTTGATTCACGAGAAGGGAAGGAAGCTTCACGAGGCCTTGATTTATCTGGTAGGGGTGTATGCTTTACTCTACAGCTTAATCAACTGGATTATTGGTCAGAAAGAACAAGCGTACATCACCGCGTGCATTCTGCCGTCTGTTTTTTTGACGTGGTTGCTCTTCAAGAAGGGATATTATTATTATTCGAAACTTTGGAACGGCCTGCAAATCAATTTTGCAGTGCTCATACTCGCGCTGACAACGGGGCCTGAAACGTATGTTCCGGCATTTTACATCCCCATAATCATCGGAACGCTGGTTACGCTGCAAGGGGCGGAACGCGCCACTGGTTATGCACTTTCCGGACTAAGTATTGCGCTCATGGCGTTTTCACTAGTATCGGATATTCGAATCTTCGAAGTCTCCATTCCAACGGAAGATTCAATGCGCTTCGAGCGGATTGCCAACATGATTGGTGTCGGCGTAATCTCCGGCCTGGAGGTCATTTACATCTTGTGGTTCAGTAATGATATCCAGAACAAACTCATAGAGCAAACAGCTAAGCTCGATGATCGCAATACCCAAATGGTGGCTGCACTCTACACGCGCGATAAAATGATGTCGATGCTGTCACACGACTTGCGTTCACCGATAGCCTCAATCCACGCCGGGATGGAACTCTTTGAAACCGGGAATGTCGATGCTGAGTTGCAAGCCAAGTTGTACACGCAGATGAAGAGCAGAACGGGTCAAACCCTGGCCCTTATGGATAAGCTCCTGTTGTGGTCGCGCAGTCAAACGCGCACCATCATCTACCGCGAAGAACCGCTCAGCATCGCACAAATCGAGCAGTTTGCTAAATCGGTGTGTTACCTTTTCGCCAGTGAAAAGCTCATCAACTTTACCTATCGCTTGGATGTGCCACCGGGATCTATGGTGAAAGGCGACCGCGATATGATTGAGGCGATTTTCCGAAACCTCATTTCAAATGCCATCAAATTCACCAAGCCGGGCGGACATGTAACGCTCGCGGCACAAGACAAAGGCAAGACCTGGATGTTCAGTGTTTCCGATAATGGCAAAGGAATGACCAAGGAAGAAATTGAGAAAATTACGGGAGGCATATCCTTCACCACCTCCGGTACCGATCGCGAAAAAGGCCATGGACTAGGCATGCAGCTCGTACAGGATTTCATTCGCAAGCACAATTCTTCGCTGAAAATCGACTCAGTGCTGGAGCAAGGAACAACGTTTTCGTTTGAACTGCCCAAGGCGTGATTTTTTGAACCGCAGAGAAGCAGTGAATGTCTGGAGAAAGAGCCTTGAATCTAACTTATACCCTTCTTAATTTTGAACTTTAACTACCCATCTTAAAGAAATAAAA
>JBKCDO010000002.1:0-4708 GCA_046304755.1 Flavobacteriales bacterium | reverse complement strand
GGAGGCACAACGAACACCACTCCCGCCCCTCCCGGCATCCCCTACCAAGCCGAGGTGCGCAACGACAGCGGCGAAGTGCTGGCCAACGCCAATGTGAACGTCCGCTTCACCTTGCATGAACTCACAGCCAATGGCACGGTGAGCTATCAGGAAACGCACGCCATCACCACCAACGAGCTCGGATTGTTTGCCGCTACTATCGGCGCAGGCACGGCAACGCAAGGAACCTTTGCCAGCATCAACTGGTCGCAAACCACGAAGTTCTTACAAGTGGAAGTCGATGCCGAGAATGGGTATGTCACCATGGGCAATCAGCAGCTCATGAGTGTACCGTATGCGTTGTATGCGGCGAATGGACCGGCGGGGCCGCAGGGGCTGGCTGGTCCTCAGGGTCCTGCAGGAATCGATGGTGCGCCGGGGCCACAGGGTCCGGCGGGCAATGGTTTGACAGATGGAACAACTACAGGTGAAATTTCATACTGGAACGGATCGAGTTGGACCAATATCCCCCCCGGCTCGCAGTCGCAAACACTCACCATGTGCAATGGTGTTCCAACGTGGACCACAGGCGGAATTTGTCCCGGCACCATTACTCAGCTCAACTGCAATTCTTACTCCCATAACGGCAACCTGATTGCAGGGATTTCAGCAACAGGAGTTTCCACTGCCATAGCATACAATGGTGGAAACGGTGGTATTTACTATACACTTTCCATACCTTCAACAGGAGTTACAGGGTTAACGGCCAGTCTTTCACCGGGATCGTTTGCCACAGGCTCTGGCACACTGTTGTTTGCCATAAGTGGAACTCCATCCACAAGTGGTAATGCGAATTTTCAAATCAACATTGCCGGTCAAACGTGCACCTTCAGCAGGTTAGTTAATGCCAACTCTCCAACTGCTATAACCGGCCATACCTGTGGCGCTCTCCAAGTCCATAATAGTGCCTTGAACTATGGGTCCATGACCGACCAGGAAGGCAATGTCTACAAA
The DNA here is from genome assembly GCA_046304755.1 of Flavobacteriales bacterium. Classification (GTDB taxonomy): domain Bacteria; phylum Bacteroidota; class Bacteroidia; order Flavobacteriales_D; family Sanyastnellaceae; genus JAIBBG01. The sequence goes on along the minus strand of JBKCDO010000002.1, from coordinate 3,715 downwards.
ACCATCATCATTGGAAATCAGGAATGGATGGCGGAAAATTTAAAGACAAGTAAATATAATAACGGTGAGAATATACCAAGTATAACCAGCAACTCAATATGGAGCGGATTGACGACAGGGGCAACTTGTTGGTATAACAATGACAGTGCTACATATAATTGTCCTTACGGAAAACTTTACAATTGGTACTCAGTTGTGGATAACCGCAAATTATGTCCAACGGGCTGGCATATTCCTAGCGAACCGGAATGGACTATACTAAGTAATAATCTCGGGGGAGCATCTATTTCGGGCGGAAAATTAAAAAGCGCAGGAACTCAATACTGGCCAAATCCTAATGCTGCAGGCACGAACATTAGCGGTTTTTCTGGCATTCCAGGGGGATATCGTATAAATAACTCAGGAACTTTTTTCAACTTTGCAAATGTAGGATTCTGGTGGAGCTCAACTCAGCCCAATGGTCAAAGCGCACTTTATTACTATTTAATCGCAAGTTCTAATAGCCTAACTAGCTTCAGTTTTGATGGAGGTAGGACTGCTGGTTACTCCGTGCGCTGTATTAGGGACTAATTTAAGAAAGTACAACGAATGAATCACTTCAGAGGTTTAATTATAGATAATTTGCCGATACTCTTGGCCATCATCTGCTTTGGTAATACGCAAGCCCAACTCCCCTCCTACCTCCCCACCAACGGCCTCGTGGCGTGGTACCCGTTTAATGGGAACGCCAATGATGAGAGTGGGAACGGGAAGCATTTGTTTAATACAGGAGCTGTGCTTCATCCTGATCGATTTGGCAACACCAATCGTTCGTATCAATTTGTCAACGGTGGGCCGATGTCATACACCGGAGCCTCCATCACCGGTGGCCAAACGTTTACATTCTCCTTCTGGATGAAAACCGATCAAGATCTCAATCCTTATTTGGATTACATATTCGCTGAGGGCGGCACCAACAGCTCTGGAGTTCATACAGGAATAGATTTTTTCTTTCACGGTAATTCCAAGGATTTCGGAATAATACACCCCGCTATTTCGCTTGCCGGCATTATGCGCTGCCCATTTCCCGGAATAGAACAGTGGCATCATGTGGTCGTTACCGGACCGGTCACCTATAGAGTTTATATCGATGGCCAGCTCATGTGTACCGGCAGCAGTCAATATGTTCCCATTGCCGATAATTGCACCCTTACTATCGGGGCATTCAATGGAGCAATTGATGATTTTTCAATCTACAACAGACAACTCGCTTTCGAAGAAATTCAGTCGATTTACGCCGTGTCTTCAAGCAGCGCCGGAAATGGTGATACCGGAGGCACGGGAGGAACAGGAGGCAATGGAACCACCAACCCCGCCCCTCCCGGCATTCCCTACCAAGCCGAGGTGCGCAATGAAAGTGGCGAAGTGCTCGCCAACGCGAATGTAAACGTTCGCTTCACTTTGCATGAACTCACAGCCAACGGCACGGTGAGCTATCAGGAAACACATGCTGTGACCACCAACGAAATCGGCTTGTTTGCGGCCACCATCGGCGCAGGCACTGCCACGCAAGGCACCTTTGTCGGCATCAACTGGTCGCAAACCACTAAGTTTTTGCAAGTGGAAGTAGATGCGGGTAATGGGTATATCACGATGGGCAATCAGCAGTTGATGAGTGTGCCGTATGCGTTGTATGCGGCGAATGGGCCGGCGGGACCGCAGGGGCCGACTGGAGCACAGGGTGAACCTGGTATTGCAGGAGCAGCGGGGTTAAACGGACAAACTGGCCGCGGTATTGAATCAATGAACATAAATAATTCGACACTAGAGATTTTATATTCAGACAGCACTTCTCAAAGCATTCAGATTAGCAGTAGTTCATTCTTTCCTAACCAAGGTGTTCGAGTGGGAATTGGATCAACCACTGGGTGGACATGTCCGCAAGGGGTATCACAAATTCAGGTTGAATTGTGGGGAGGAGGTGGAGGCGGAGGAGGTTGCAATGCTGCACCCTATCCCGCTCCAAGATCTGAAGGCGGAGTTGGTGGCTCGGGAGGCTACAACAAGCAAATTGTGACGACTACACCAGGTCAAACGTACCAGATTACAATTGGTCTCGGAGGTACAGGAGGATTACCATATAATTCTGGTCAGTCAGGTGGAACAAGTTCATTTTCGAATTTATTATCCGCACAAGGAGGAAGTGGCGGTACTTCCCTATACAATTGCAATTGGTGGTGCTCCAACGACTATGTTGTGAATGGCCAAATAATTAATTGCGACTATAACACCAATTACCCTGTAACAAGCAGGTCCTATTTACCTACAGGATATATTACAAACCTCCCCTATTGCTATTCAAGTGGCGGTGGTGGCACAAATTGCGGCAATTGCGGCTGCTCCCCGAGTAATACAGGAGTAGCAGGAAACGACAAAGGCTTTAATGGAGAAAATGGATATTGTATAATAACCTACTAAACAAAACAATAAATGATCAAGTCAAATATAATATTACTTTTAGTATTTATAATTTTTCTCCCAAAAAGCGCCTTCTCCCAATCCCCCCCAGGCATCCCCTACCAGGCCATTGCGAGAACCACCACCGGTGAACCCTATGCTAGCGGTGCACTCCAAGCGCGCTTCAGTTTGCACGAGCAAACAGCAACCGGCACCGTGAGCTATGCCGAAACGCACAGCCTGCAAACCGATGAGTTTGGTTTGTTCTCCACTGCGTTCGGAGCGGGTGCGCCTGTCACGGGAACCTTCACTGCCATTAATTGGGGGCTTACCACGAAGTACCTGCAGGTAGAAATCGACTTGGGTAATGGTTGGATTGACATGGGCACACAGCAATTGATGAGCGTGCCGTATGCGTTGTATGCGGGAAGTGCCGGGAATAATTCAAGCGCTAACAACTCATCCAATAATTCCAACTACACCCCTTCAGCTGATTCAGTGCTTACACTGGTCAGCGTTGGAACACTTCAACAAGGAATCTACACTGTGCCAGAAGGTGAATATTGGAAAGTTGTTTCAATTTATAAAACTCCAGGGTATGGCAATATCTCTCTTCCAGGCACATATTATAATTGTGGCGGCCCCTATCAAGCTTATCGTTGCTTTTATACAATTCCCTCCTACGAAATCTTCTCAATTAGCGGTGTGGGTTTTTACGCAAACGTTTATGGAAGTGGAAACGGAGGATCGGCTGGCAGTGTATCTGGAAATCCATACTGCAATACTTGTCCTCCAACTGAGACTATTAATACCACATTCACATTTGACTTCCCGATACCTACGCCTTTCTGGCTGTCTCCAGGAGAGACCATCAATTTGAACAACCAAAACATCAAATTCTCATTTGAGAAGTATAAATAATTTCCTCAAGGCAGAAATCCAAATGGCATTCTCAACAATTCCAAATTACATGAAACCATCCTCAAAAAAAGGAATTTTACTTTTACTAGTAACCTTCCAATTATCAATGCTTTGCGCCCAAACCCTCACCCCGCGTGTCATCTGCTCGGGGTATGGCTCCGGACAAGGCGGCGGCATTAAACTCAATTATACTATTGGGGAAACGTTTGTGACGACACTGCGCAGCGGGAATACCGTCCTTACGCAAGGGTTTCACCAGCCGGAAATAAACCCATGTCCAACGCCCCCTATCGCAGCGAACATCCCGCAGAATGTCCTCATCGAATGCGGCGAGGCTATTCCTGCCTTTGATCCGGCA
>JBKCDO010000001.1:0-5154 GCA_046304755.1 Flavobacteriales bacterium | reverse complement strand
ATCAATACCCATGAGGGTGGTACACACTTGAGCGGTTTCCGCCGAGGATTGACCACTACACTCAAGAATTTCGCTGAGAAAAGCGGAATGCTCGAGAAGTTGAAAATCGACATTTCACCCGATGACTTCCGCGAAGGATTGACGGCAGTTGTTTCAGTAAAGGTGGCTGAACCGCAATTTGAAGGTCAGACCAAAACCAAACTGGGTAACAAGGAAGCTGTTGCTCCCGTGAGCCAGGTGGTGAGCGAAATGCTGGAAGCGTATCTCGAAGAAAATCCAACCGACGCCAAGCAAATCGTACAGAAAGTTGTGCTCGCCGCTCAGGCCCGTCATGCCGCGAAAAAAGCGCGAGAAATGGTGCAACGCAAAGGCGTTGGCGGTGGCGGCGGATTGCCCGGTAAACTCGCAGACTGTGCAGAGAAAGATCCCACAAAATCAGAGCTCTTCCTCGTAGAGGGTGATTCGGCCGGTGGTACAGCCAAGCAAGGCCGTGACCGTAATTTCCAGGCCATTCTTCCGCTGCGCGGAAAAATCCTGAACGTCGAGAAAGCCATGCAGCACAAGATCTTCGAAAACGAAGAGATTCGTAACATGTACACTGCACTCGGCGTAACCATTGGAACAGAAGACGATTCGAAAGCACTCAACCTCGCGAAACTCCGCTATCACAAGATTGTGATCATGTGCGATGCGGATATCGACGGTTCTCACATCGAAACACTCATCCTCACGTTCTATTTCCGTCACATGAAGGAACTCATTGAACGCGGCCATATTTACATCGCCACTCCTCCACTCTACTTAGTGAAGAAGGGCAACAAAGCCGAATACGCATGGAACGATGAGCAACGCGATGCCCTAATTGCAGAGATGAAAGGCGCCAGCGATGCTAACGTCAACGTTCAACGCTACAAGGGTCTCGGAGAAATGAATGCCGAGCAATTGTGGGAAACCACCATGAATCCGGCGAACCGCACACTGCGTCAGGTAACCATCGAAAATGCAGCGGCATGCGATCACATCTTCTCTATGCTCATGGGTGACGAGGTACCACCGCGTCGTGCGTTCATTGAGGCGAATGCGAAGTACGCGAAGATTGACGCGTAGGGGCGTGAATAGTGAATAGTGAATAGTGAAAGGGGCTGTCCGATGGGCGGCCTTTTTTTTGGGCAATTACAGAACGCCAGCTGTTTACTTTGACTGAAGTGTACCCAAAAAATAGACGAGTGAACCTGCAACGACTACGTGCATCACATCAAGCACCGTTGCAAAGCCTACTGTTACTCCAGGGATTCCCATGAAAGGATTGGCAAGGGTTACAACGAACAAAACGAGCGCGAGAATGCGAAAATTTCTCCAACCATTATTGGAGTATTTATCAAAGAGGAAATAGATACAGGCACCTATCAAAGAAGGCATCAAACTCGAAATAACAACAGGCACGATAGTCAAAGGCTGCCCCGGCTGAATCATGATATCATCGGTAAATACCCCGGCGGCATGAAACACATAGAACAGAATGGCATTGATTACAATTGAAACGACACCCGCCTTAAAGCCTGCCGAAAAAATAGATTTGAATGTTAACTTTTCTCTCATGACGCTTGTGATTTTACTTTTTGGATTAAATAATTTATAATTTGTAAAGAGCATTGCGCAATGCGATGCGACCTTACCTCTTCTATTTGTGAGCCGCCAACCTAGCTACATTACTTTACTTTTGCAAGTAGTTACTAAAATGTACACTAAGAACACTTGATACAGTATTCTGTAGAATCAAGTTGATCCGTCGAAAAAAATTCGAAGAATAAAAAATGGAATGGCCGAAGTATCGGCGCTTTAATCATGACTCTTTTACAAACTCTCGTCCTTCTACATTCAACACCTTGGTGTACTTCTTCAACGATCGCAGGATAATGAAGATCATCAGGGATACCAGCAATGCATATTGCCAAAACGGAGTCATCACATCTTTCCAGCTAGCAAAGCCGAAGTGAACGACATTCTTCATAGCATCCAGCAAAGCGAAGGATAGAAATATGGCGAAGAATCCATTGTATTCGCGCTTCATCACATTGCGCATGGAGAAATCAACGCCCGATGATTTCCACTGCAGGAGTCGTGGCCAAAATGCAGGCACTTTATCCGACCAGTCGAGATAAGACTGGCCGAATTTTTTCCGCAGGAAAAATTCCTCGGCAAACATGATGCGCTCATAATAGACCCAGAACAAAAGGCAACACACCAATGTAAACCACCAGTTGCCGACGTAGATAATGATCCCAAGCCACATGAAAAAATTCCCGAGATACAAGGGATGGCGCACCACCGAATAAATGCCTTTGGTGTTGAGCACCTCGGCTACTTGTCCCTCCTTCGTATTGCGACCACTAGTGCCCTTTGGCGTATAGCCAATGGTTATCGCTCGAATGAGCTGGCCAAACAAGGATACCGCGATACACGACCATGCCCATGTAGCGTCAAACATTGGCAAGTGGACATCTGCTTCGAACAGGACAACCAACGCTGCCAGAACATACAAAACAAGTGGTAAGAAACTGCGCCAGCGAAAGAGCCAGTTTCCGGAACGATCAAATTCTTCGATGAGAGCCATGGGCCAAAAGTAATGCGGAACACCGCCTTAATCCATCCCACCTGAAAGAACACTAAAGGAGCTTTTCCTTCAGCGCCTTGCTCACCGCTTCAGCCAGAGAATGCACGTGCAGCTTTTCGTAAATCTTGCGCACGTGCGCATTCACCGTGTGAAAGGAAATATTCTCCTTGTCGGCAATCATCTTGTAGCTTAATCCATCGACCAATAAACTCAGGACGTTCTTCTCACGCTCCGTTAGTGCATACTGATTATTGGTAACAGGAGCAGATTGAAAGAACTTCAGCACTTTCAACGCCATATTCGGAGACATAGGCGCGCCTCCCTGAACAACCTCCCGAATAGCATGGATGATTTTCTCCGGATCTGATTTCTTGAGTAAATAGCCTGAAGCACCTGCCTTGATACTTTCAAAGAGATTATCATCATCCTCAAACACCGTTTGCATCAACACCAGGACATCGGGGAATTTCGACTTGATTTTCTTGACCCCTTCGATACCATTAACCGTGGGCATTTCTATATCCATTAATACAACGGTTGGACGTGTGTCCTCAATGTTGCTCAACACGTTGGAACAATCCTCGAACATGCCGACGCATTCCATATCGTCATACATTTCCAGCAGGTAGCGCAAACTGTCGCGGCGGTCTTTGCTGTCATCAAAAATGGTTACTCTAATCGACATACTCGTTGTTTTAGGTGTGACTGAATTTCAGGTCAAATAGACACCAAATCATTCAATATTGCCATCACTAATTTTAGCTATTAAGACCTCGAGCTCCAAACGGGTTCCTTTGCCTGGTGATGAATGCATAAAGAGTTTTCCCTTCAAGGATTCTGCCCTGCGTCGCATAGTGGTCAACCCATTACCGCCGCTCCTTTCCGCCGGTTCAAATCCTACCCCATTATCAGCGATGGACAGCATTAGATTGGGGCCCACAATACGCAGCATAACTGTTACCTCCGTGGCTTTGCTGTATTTGGCGATGTTGTTAATCGCTTCTTTGAAGATGAGGTAAATGTTTCGGCGAGCCATCATCGTTGGTTGTATGTGCTCCGTGGCAGGCTCGATATGATATTCTACGTGAATATCCAGGGGTGAAAGCACCTCTCCTGCTTGAGACTTCATGCGGAACACAATACTCTCAACGTTGTCATTCTTTGGGTTAATCGACCATACGATATCGCTCATGCGGTCCATCATGCCTGAACTGCTCTGATTGATTCGCTCAATCAAACGAACAGCTTCATCAGGATCCTCATGAAAGCGTTTCTGCGCTGCGCCGCTGTAAATTCGAATACTCGACAACGATGCTCCAATGTCATCGTGCAAATCAGAAGCGATACGATCGCGCTCGGCAGAAACGGCAGCCATGCGATTTTCAAGAGAGCGCAATTCAAATTCAATTTCATTTTTCCGAAGTTGTTCCTTGTATTCCAATTTCGAAATGCGCTGACGCTGCCTGTAATACACGAAGAAAATGGTAATCAGGATAACCAAAACAACAGATAGAATCCCCAGGATGATGGCAATGGTATTGCGCAGTCGTATTTGACTCTTCTGCGCTAAATCCTGTTCTTGGGCAAGCACCAGCCGCTGGTTTTTCTCGTAATAATCTTTGAGAATCCCTAAACGCTGATTTTGTTGCTTATCAATAAGATTCTTCTGCAATTGTTTCCAACGGCGCACCAAATCCGCTCCGCGATCCAGCGCCTTGAGCGAAATACAGATATCCGAGGCCGCCTCCAAAAACTCACTGCGGGCATAATCCGTATTCAACGGATTTTGCAATTCAATCATGCCATCATCCATCAGTCTAAAAACGTCATCTACTTTTCCCGACGCTGCCGCAGACTTCATCATCGTGGTGTATAAGGTCAACACCAAATCGCGATGAGGTGTTTCCTTCACCAGTTCAATGCCGCGCATGGAATACACCATTGAACTATCATAATCACTCTTGTCCAACCATGCTTCAGCCAGCATCCAATAGATAATCGCTTCTCCGCGCTCCTTGCCACGAGAGCGTGCTTCTGTCAATCCCAAACGAGCATAGTGAAATGCACTATCGGGTTCATGCTTTTTTAAAAAACACTCTCCGGCATTAGCCAGCACCTGGTAGCGGTAACTCAGGTAATCGCTTGTATGACCAATCGGAATAAGCGGAATGGCCCGTCTGAAATGGACCAATGCCTCATCATACTTGTCGAGGTTAATCAGAAACAATCCAAGAATATTCTCCGTATTTCCAATGAGCGTGTCATTACGCATCGCCTCTGCCAACTCCAAACTGCGGTAAGCGCTGTTCAACCCTTGGTCAAATAGCGCATTGTAATACATGTTCTCCGCTTCATAACTCAATAGGTAATACAGATCCAAATCTGTATATGTCACGTTGGTTTGCGAGAACGCTTCATTCAAAATATGACCTGCCGAATCATAGGCACTGCGGCCCATATATTCTGTAGCTCGATCAATCACATCCCCGACCTGAGGGGTAACGTTGAACGGACGAGTTTGCGCCGTTGAATTCATCAAC